>JAGCZP010000057.1 GCA_017959985.1 Clostridia bacterium
AATACTCGATTGATACAAAAATAGAGGGAATAACGGGAGTCGTGGATTGCAACCTTTGTTACCCGCCTTATAATAACCAGTAAAGTGAGTTGAAACATGGCCATTTTTTGGCCATGTTTTTTATGTGATGCGCATAAAGGCGTTATCATATATACGATAACATTTTTCACAAAATGGAAGGGGGGAATGGTAGATTCTTCCTTTTCTTTTTGTCTAAAAAGCGGTAAATGAAGGGGAACTTTTGCTCGGCGAAAAAGATAAAATAAATGGCATAAATTTGGAAGGAATAATGTTGAATACTATATAGGGATACTATATAATTTAGAAGATTGAGATTATTTCAAATTATTCTGAAAAGGGAGGATGTCGGAATGAGTCTTATGACAGCCGCCGCGACCTATTCCAATACGTTTGTTGTTTTACTTGGCATCGGTACGGTTTTCTTTGGCTTGATTTGCATTATCATTCTTTGCTCCATAACAGGTGCAATTTGTAAAGCGTTTGCAAAGAAACCAGCCAAAGCTCAACCACAAGTAGCATCTGCTGCTTCTGCACCAGTTCCTTGTGAGATTCCAAATCGTGGGGAGTTTGTTGCAGCTGTTTCCTCCGCTCTGGCGGAAGAACTTGGAACGGATGTTTCTTCCATTCGTATCTATTCGATTATGCGTAGATAATCCGCAAACAAAATGAAAAAAATTTATTGAAGAAAGAGGCTTTTAACATGAAAAAGTATCGTGTAAATGTTAACGGAACCGAATATGAAGTTATGCTTGAAGCATTAGGCGAGGCTGGAGAGCCCGTTGCTGCCACTGCTTCTGCTCCTGCTGCTGCATCTGCTCCAGCTGCTGCTCCAGCTGCACCTGCTGCTGCCCCTGCAGGCGGAGAATCTGTGTCTGCTCCTATGCCAGGCAATATTTTAGCTGTCAATGTTACCAATGGCGCTTCTGTCAAAAAAGGCGATGTGTTGTTTATTTTGGAAGCTATGAAAATGGAAAATGAAATCATGGCTCCTTGTGATGGAACCATCGGTACCGTGGCTGTGACCAAAGGTCAATCCGTTGAGTCTGGTGCGGTTCTCTGTAATATCGTTTAAGGAGAGGTTTACAGATGGAAGCTATACTGAATTTTATAAAGCAGACAGGCTTCGTCTTAATTTCTCAAGATTGGTTACAATTGGCAATGATTGCCATTGCGTGCTTCTTAGCGTATTTAGCCATTGTTAAGAAATTTGAGCCTTTACTGCTTTTACCGATTGCCTTCGGTATGTTATTAACAAACCTTCCAGGTGCGGGAATGTACCATGAGCTTTTGTTTGCTGGTGGACATGCTCATTGGGAAGTGTTTGGCGGAGCTAGTATTTTTGAATCTTCAAAAATTGCGTTCTCTTCCTTTGGCTTTGAAGCCAACTCGGTTGCTTTTGATGTCAACTCTGCTGGTCAAGTGTTCTCTGGTTCTACCTTAGTAGGCCACATTATTAGTGGTGTGACATTAAGTGGCGATGCCTTTATGAATACCGCTGGTCAAATTGTTAACCAAGCAGGTGAAGTGTTAGCCAATAGCGTGACCATGGTTCCGGATTTGGATGCTTTTGCTCTTCAAGACGGACAACTTATGTTAGGCAATATGGTGTTTGCAACCGAAGCGTATACTATTACGCCAGGCCTTATCGATTATCTCTATTTGGGTGTTAAATTAGGCATTTATCCTTGCTTAATCTTTGTTGGTGTTGGTGCCATGACCGACTTTGGTCCTTTGATTGCCAACCCGAAGAGCTTGTTGCTTGGTGCCGCGGCACAACTTGGCATTTTCATTACCTATGTTGGCGCCGGATTCTTAGGCTTTAACAATTTACAAGCATCTTCTATTGGTATCATTGGTGGTGCGGATGGCCCAACCGCCATTTATGTTACTTCTAAATTGGCGCCAGATCTTTTAGGCCCGATTGCGGTTGCTGCCTATTCTTACATGGCCTTAGTACCGGTTATTCAACCACCGATTATGAAGGCTTTAACCACAGAAAAAGAACGCAAGATCGTTATGACGGCTCTTCGTCCTGTTTCCAAAACGGAAAAAATCATTTTCCCATTTGTTGTTACCATCTTCGTGGCCATGCTCATCCCGTCGGCGGCTCCACTGGTTGGCTGCTTGATGCTTGGTAACCTCGTTACCGAATGTGGCGTAACCGAGCGTTTGAGCAAAACCGTTCAAAACGAGCTTATGAATATTGTTACCATTTTCCTTGGCATTTCTGTTGGTGCTACGGCAACCGCCCACACCTTCTTAAATCTCAAGACATTGGGTATTTTACTCCTCGGTATTATTGCGTTTAGTTTTGGTACTGGTGGTGGTGTGTTACTTGCCAAATTCATGAACTTGTTCTTAAAGAAGAAGATCAATCCTTTGATTGGTTCTGCCGGTGTTTCTGCAGTGCCAATGGCTGCTCGTGTTTCCCAAAAAGTGGGTCAACAATACAATCCTGGCAACTTCTTGTTGATGCATGCAATGGGTCCCAACGTTGCGGGTGTTATTGGTTCGGCCATTGCGGCAGGAACCTTGATTGCCTTGTTTGGTTAAGGAGGATGACAAATGGCTAAGAAAAAGAATCCTTTGTTTATAACCGATACCATTCTTCGTGACGCTCACCAATCCCAAGCGGCAACACGTATGCGTTTAGAAGATATGCTTCCGGCGTGTGAAGTGTTAGACAGTATTGGTTATTGGTCCTTAGAATGCTGGGGTGGCGCTACGTTTGATTCTTGTATGCGTTTCCTCAATGAAGATCCATGGGAGAGACTTCGTGCGTTAAAGGCAGCAATGCCAAACACAAAGTTACAAATGCTCCTTCGTGGTCAAAACTTATTAGGATACAAACACTACGCAGATGATGTTGTTGATGAATTTGTTGAGAAATCCATTAAAAATGGTGTTGATGTGGTGCGTATTTTTGACGCCTTAAACGACCCAAGAAATATGGAGCGCTCCATCAAAGCGGTTAAAGAATACGGTGGTATTTGCGAAACCGCATTCAGTTACACTTCTAGCCCTGTTCATAACGAAGATTATTTTGTGAAGCTTTCTTGTGAATTGGAAAAGATGGGTGCCGATGTTATCTGCATTAAAGATATGGCAAACTTATTGTTACCATACGATGCTTATTCTCTCATTAAAAAGTTAAAAGAAAACGTCAGTGTGCCGATTCACTTACATACACACAACACAACCGGTACTGGTGCAATGGTGTATTTGAAAGCTAGTGAAGCAGGGGTCGATATTATCGATACTGCCCTTTCTCCACTTGCTGGCGGTACTTCCCAACCGGCAACCGAATCGTTGGTAGCTACGTTACAAGGTACTGATCGCGATACTGGATTGGATTTAGGGAAATTAAACAAAGCCGCCGAGCACTTCCGCAAAGTTGCTAATCGTTTAAAAGAAGAAGGTATTTTGAATCCAAAAGTTCTTAATACCGATCCAAACACCTTGTTATACCAAGTACCTGGTGGAATGCTTTCGAACCTCTTAAATCAATTAAAAGAGGCTGGTAAAGAAGATAAGTATTATGAAGTGTTGGCAGAAGTTCCGCGCGTTCGTGCAGACTTTGGTTACCCACCACTCGTAACACCGACTAGCCAAATCGTTGGTACACAAGCGGTTATGAACGTTCTTGCCGGAGAACGCTATAAGATGGTTCCCAAGGAATCCAAAGCGTTGCTTCGTGGAGAATACGGACGTTTACCTGGTGAAGTGAATGAGGAAGTTCGTAAAAAGGCAATTGGGGATGATGAAGTCATTACTTGCCGTCCTGCTGACTTACTCGAGCCAGAACTGGAAAAATACAGAGAAGAAACCAAGGATGTGGCAACCTGCGAAGAAGATGTTCTCAGCTATGCCCTATTCCCACAAGTGGCTCCAAAATTCTTTGCAGCTCGTAAAGAAGCCAAAGAAGGTCCGGCAGCCCGCGTGTTGAAGGTAGAAGATTTAGGTTGCTAAACGCTTTTGTGTTCTAAAAAGGATGAAAACGATGTGATCTTTTTGAAGGGTCACATCGTTTTGTTTTATCAAATTAAAAGGTTGATTTTTAGGGGCTTTTTTTGACAATTTTCTATAAATGCTGTATTATGATTAGTAATGTGTTATTTTTAAAAGAAAAGGAAAGGACGGTGCTTTCGTATGTTTATTGATCGGGCAATTATCCACGCAAAAGCGGGGAATGGTGGCGATGGTGCCGTTGCTTTTCATCGGGAAAAATATGTAGCATCTGGTGGTCCGGATGGCGGAGATGGTGGCCATGGCGGAAATATTGTTTTTGTGGTGGATACGGGACTCAACACCTTAGTGGATTTTCGTCATAAACGGAAGTATACTGCCCAAAACGGACAACCGGGTGGCGGAAAACGATGCAGTGGAAAAAGCGGAGAAGACTGCATTATTAAAGTTCCGAAAGGAACCCTTATATTTGATAACGAAACCGGTCGCTTAATGGCGGATATGTCAAGTGATGAACCACAGATTCTGTTAAAAGGTGGCCGCGGAGGCTGGGGAAATAGTCACTTTGCCAATTCTCGTCGGCAAACACCACGGTTTTCCAAACCAGGAGTCCCTGGAGAAGAATGTGATTTGCGGCTGGAATTAAAACTTTTAGCGGATGTAGGATTAATTGGGTTTCCAAGTGTTGGAAAATCCACCCTTGTCTCGGTGGTTAGTGAGGCAAAACCTAAAATTGCGGATTACCATTTTACAACCCTTTCTCCGGTTTTAGGGGTCGTGACTGTGGGCCCAGATACCAGCTTTGTGATGGCGGATATCCCTGGCCTTATTGAAGGAGCAGGAGAAGGGGTCGGTCTCGGACACGATTTTTTGCGTCATGTAGAACGGTGCCGTTTGCTGGTTCATATCGTGGATGTTTCCGGTAGCGAAGGAAGAGATCCTATTGAGGATTTTGATGTTATCAACAAGGAATTAAAAACCTTTAATGAGGAATTGGCAAGTTTGCCAATGATTGTGGCCGGCAACAAAGTGGATTTAGCCAACGACGATCAACAAGAAATCTTTGCCAAGGAAATGGAAAAACGCGGTTACGAGTATTATCCTATGATGGCGGCTATTTCTCACGGTACAGAAGAGCTCATGCAAGCCTGCGCAAGAAAATTACAAACTTTACCACCGATTAAGGAATACGAACCAGAGCCAGTGGTGATTTCCGAAGAAGAATTGGCGCATGGACATAAGATTGATGTGTATGAACAAGAAGGGGTTTTCTTTGTGGAAAGCCCGTGGCTATTAAATATTATGCGAGGCATTAATTTTAGTGACGATGATGGGCTTATGTATTTTGAACGAGTTTTAAAATCAGCAGGCGTTATCGAGGCGTTGCGTGAAGCAGGTATTTCGGAAGGAGATACGGTTAGTATCTACGATTTTGAATTTGAATTTATTAACTAAAGAGGTGACAGTGGTTGCGCCTATTCCCAAAAGATGTGGAACTGAGAGGTCTTAGTCCCATTACCCTTGCCTTTGTTGGTGATGGGGTGTATGAGCTTATGACACGTGAATATTTAGCATCAGAAGCTAATCGGCCCCCGAATGCGCTTCATCGCATGGCGGTTTCGATGGTTCGTGCAGAAGCACAAGCCAAAGCCTTGGATTGTATTGCACCGCTTTTATCCGAAAAGGAATTGGCAGTATATAAGCGGGGAAGAAATGCCCATACAACGCGCAATAGCGAAGAGTATCATAAAGCCACAGGGCTAGAAGCCTTGTTTGGATATTTGTATTTAGATAACCAAGATAAACGGTTACAAGAACTGTTTCAAAAAATTATTGAGAACAAATGAGGAGGACTTCATAATGGATAAATTAATTGAATTATTATCGGAAAATGCACGACTCAGCAATGCACAATTGGCAGCTGCTTTGGGTAGGACCGAAGAAGAAGTTGCCAATCATATTGAGCAATTGGAAAAAGCAGGGGTCCTTCGGGGATATAAAGCTGTAGTAGATTGGGATAATACCGATCGGGATTATGTGACAGCCATTATTGAACTTCGTGTGACACCAAAGAGAGATAAGGGATTCGAGCAAATTGCGGAAACCATTATGCACTTTGATGAAGTTGAAAATATTTATTTGATGTCGGGTGGATATGACTTCTCTATCTTGGTTCGTGGAAAAACCTTCCAAGAAGTTGCCATGTTTGTTGCCCGTCGATTAGCTACTTTAGATAGTGTGGTTTCCACGGCAACCCATTTTGTTCTTCGTCGTTATAAAGAAAGAGATGTTATTTTCCTTGGAGAGGAAAAAGACGAGAGAGAGGGGTAATGGGATCCATGGATTATACATCATTGTTCAATCAGACATTGGCCGGGATGCCACCGTCTGGAATTCGCCGCTTTTTTGATATGGCGAGCGAGTTGGACAATGTAATTGCTTTGACCATTGGAGAACCCGATTTTTCAACCCCTTGGCATAT
>JAGCZP010000058.1 GCA_017959985.1 Clostridia bacterium
ACCTAGGCCAATGCGAATGTTGGTGACCGGTATACTTATGACGAAAACGGAAATGTTTTGACCTATAGCAATCCGTTTGGAAGTGTTACCACAAATACCTATGATTCCGATGGAAACCTAATTTCTATTACCAAACCAGATGGTAGTGTGTTTGCTTTTAACGACGAAGGCAATGTCGAAACCGAAACATTTTCTAATGGTTTTTCCAGTGCTATTTCGTATTCGGATACTTCTACTGTTATTACTGGTAGCAATGGACTAACAACTACGTATAACAGCAATGTTTTTGGTGAAATCACAGAATATTTACTTTCCTTAAATGGTAATGATAAATCGTATACTTATTCCTATGATGGGAAAGGTAATATCAAAACCATTAGTCACTCGATTAGCACGTTGTCTAATCGAGTGACTTGCTTTATGAAAAGTCAGTTGAAAAATTTGAGACGAGAAAGAATGATGTTGAAAGCAATTCAGAAGAAATATAGTGAGGATAATTAGTAGGAAAACAGTTTCTATTAGTAGAAAACTTTATAAATTTTAAAATTTTTCTTGTATATTTTTATTTTTATGTATATAATAATATTTTGCAATTAAAAGTAATTATTTATATAAGAGAAGACAGGGGAAATCGTTATGTTTATGTTTAGTAATGACGTTGGTATCGACTTAGGTACCGCTAATACCTTGGTATTTATCCGTGGTAAAGGAATCGTTCTTCGTGAGCCTTCCGTTGTGGCTGTGGATGTCAAAAAATCCGAAGTGTTAGCCGTTGGCCAAGAAGCCAAAGATATGATTGGTAGAACACCAGGATCCATTTCGGCTGTTCGTCCTTTGAAAGATGGCGTTATCGCCGATTTCGAAGTGACCGCAGAAATGCTCCGTTATTTTATCCGTGTGGCTGTTAAACCAACTCTCTTCAAACGCACTCGTTTAATCGTTTGCATTCCCTCCGGTGTTACCGAAGTGGAAAGACGTGCTGTGGAAGATGCAGCCCGCCAAGCCGGTGCTCGCGATGTAGAACTCATTGAGGAACCAATGGCTGCTGCTATTGGTGCTGATTTGAAGGTCGACGATGCTGCTGGTTGTATGGTCGTTGATATCGGTGGTGGTACTTCCGAAGTGGCCGTCATCTCTCGTGGAGATATTGTGGCTTCCTGCTCTGTTCGTACCGCTGGTGACGATTTTGACGAAGCCATCGTTTCTTACATTAAGAAAAAGTACAATCTTCTCATTGGTGAGCGCACCGCTGAGAATGTAAAAATTGAAATTGGTTCTGCTTTCCCCTACGAAAATGAAGGGGAAATGGAAATCAAAGGACGTAACCTCTTAGATGGTTTGCCAAAGAACATTGTGATTACCGCCGATGAAGTGCGGGAAGCCTTATCGGATCCGGTAACCACCATTGTGGATGCTATCCGTGCCACCTTGGAAACCACCCCGCCAGAGTTGTCCGCTGATATTATCGATAATGGTATCATGTTGACCGGCGGTGGAGCCCTCCTCCGTGGTTTAGATACCTTGATTTCCCGTGAAACAGGTATGCCTGTTCATGTTGCGGAAAATCCTTTGGATTGCGTTGTCAATGGTACCGGTAAATGTTTGGAAATTGGTGCTGTTAGCAATTTCCGCGCGCAGAGAAATCACTAAGCAACAATCAAAGCAGACCGCTTTGCGCGAGATAGCATGCGGTCTGTTTTTTATTCTGTAGAGAAAGGAGTCAAAGCCTCATGAAACACTTTATGAAAAGCACTGGCTTTAAAGTGCTGATTTGTATCTTAGCGTTTTTGATTGGCATGTTAGGGTATGCAGCTGCCACGGATTTTAATTCTGTGACGGGTACCTTGTTATCCCCTTTTCAAAGTTTGACTTCTTCTCTATCCACAGGGATTCATAATTTGTTTGATTCTTCCAATTCAAAAAAGAGTTTGGAAGAAGAAAACGCAAAACTCAAAGATCAAATTAATGCTTTGCGCAAAAGCCAAGTGGAACTGGACGAACTTCGGCGTCAAAACACGTTATACAAAGACTTCCTAGGCTTAAAAGAAGAAAACCCCGATTACGTGTTTAAAGATGCCCGGGTTATTGCGGTGGATCCAGTGGATATCTACCACAATTTTACCATCAACCGTGGAACCATGCACGATGTGAAAAAAGGGAATGTGGTCATTACACCAGACGGTTTGGTTGGTGTTGTGTATGAGACAGGAATTAACTATGCCAAAGTACGGACCATTTTGGATCCAGAACTGCAAATTAGTTGTTACGATAGCCGTACCCGTGAGGATGGTATTAGCACCAACGATTTAGAAAATGCCAAACAAGAACAGTTTAAACTCTCCCAAATGAGCCGTGATGCGACCGCCGCTACCGGAGATACGGTTGTGACCTATGGAGGTATTTATCCTACCGGTCTTCTCATTGGAGAAATTATCCAAGTGAAAGCGGATACGGATGGTCTTAGCAAATACGCCCTTGTAAAACCCTTTGCGGATATCTCGGCGGTGTCTGAGGTGTTTGTCATTACCAGTTTTAAGGAGGGTGACTAATGAAGCACACGTCCTTAAACGATGGGGGATTATTTCGAAATGTAAAACAGGATTGGATGCGTTGGACGGCTTTTGGCGTGATTTTGCTTCTTTCCTGTTTTATTCAAATGGCACCCTTTTCTTTGCAAATTGCCGGAGCTAAACCGTTATTACTTATTGCCTTTACGGTCTGCATTGCGTTATTTGTAGGACCCCTAGGTGGCGGGATCGCCGGCGCGTTTGCTGGATTCTTATGGGATATTTTTTCCACAAGAACCTTAGGGTTTAATGCCATTATTTTGTTAGTGGTGGGAACCGCTTGCGGACTTCTTATTTGGATGATGATGCGCAACAATATTTTAACCGCGGTGTTACTTACAGCCGGTGCATGTCTAACCCAAATTATTCTAGACTGGGGTTTTCACTATTTACTGTTTGACCGTGGAAACGAATGGGATGCGCTATTGTCTATATATTTACCAAACGGCCTTTATACCGTCTTAATTAGCCCCCTTGTGTATTGGGTGGTACTCATAACGGTCAAACATTTACGCAGTAGAGAATAAAGAAACAAAAAACGACAAAGGAGGTGTCGGTGATGCAACAAGCTACAAGAAAAGAAAGACGCATTCAAGGACGAATCGTCTTTTTAGCTGTTCTTGCCGTCTTAGCCTTTGTCGGTTTTTCTATTCGCTTATACCAAATTCAAATTGTTCACGGTGCCGAATACGCTAGCCAAGCCCATGCTAGTTATACCACCACCTTAGGGGTGGCGGCTACCCGCGGAGAAATTGTGGATAGCAATTTAGAATCGATTGTTGTTAATGACACCACCTATTCGGTGACCTTTGATTATAACTATTTTCCGCATGAAGACACCGAAGAGAGTTCCCAAAAGCAAAACGTCATTATCGCCACACTCATTGGCATTCTTTCGGACGCCAAAGAGAAATGGAACGACACGCTTCCCCTTTCTTCGGAGGAACCCTATACTTTTGCTAAGGACCGGGAAACGTCCATTGCTAATTTAAAAACCAATTTACGATTAGCGGAATACGCCACGGCGGAGCATTGTATGCTGGCGATGATTGAAAAATACCACTTGGAAAAATATTCCGAAAAACAGCAACGCCAAATTGCAGGGATTCGGTATGAAATGGAACTGAGGGAGTTTTCTTCGAAAATTCCGTTTACCTTTGCTTCTTCCATTTCTAAAGACTCTTCCTATACCATTCAAGAACAAAGTACCAATTTACCGGGCGTGAGTGTCTCGCTGGTTCCGGTTCGTAAATATTTAACGGGCAAAACCGCATGCCATTTAATTGGGACGGTGGGATTGCTAGACGAAGAAGAATATGCCAGCTTGAAAGATAGCGGGTATTCTTATAACGACGTTATCGGAAAAAGCGGTGTGGAACAAGCTGCAGAAACCGCTCTCCGTGGGGTAAACGGGGTACGTACTCTTTGGAAAGACGATAACGGAAAAGTTATTAAAGAAGAAGAAACGCAAACACCTATTCCAGGAGATTCGGTGGTTTTAACACTAGATTTAAAACTTCAGCGTCGGGTGGAGTCGTCCATGCAAGAGATTGTCAGTTATATGAAATCCATGGGCGGACGCGGTAGCGGAAACGATATTAAATCGGCTTCGGCGGTGGTATTGGATTTGAAAGATAATGCGGTACTTGCTTGTGCTTCGTGGCCGAATTACGATATTAACAGTTATTACGATAAGTACGGAGAGCTGATTAACGATCCGGGCAATCCTTTGTTTAACCGGGCGTTAGATGGCGGCTTCGCGCCTGGTTCGACCTTTAAACCAGCCATGGCGGTGGCAGCCATGAACGAGAATCTTATTAACACCAGCTATACCTTCTATTGCGGAAGCTGGTACAACCATTATGCCAGCCAAGGACTGCGCATTCACTGTATGGCTAACCACGGAAACGCCAATGTGGTTTATGCCATCGGTAAATCTTGTAACTGTTTCTTCTGTGAGATGGGTCGTATTCTCGGCATTGAGCGGATGAACAAGTATTGCCGTCAATTTGGTATGGGCGTAAAAACCGGTATTGAAATTGGCGAATCCGAAGGGGTTTTGGCAGGACCGGAAGAGCGGGAAGAAGCCGGAGGCATTTGGGTCCCGGCGGATAGCTCGCAAGCGGCCATTGGCCAGTCGGATAACATGATTACTCCGATTCAGCTCGCTACCTATGTGAGCACCATTGCCAATCGTGGCACGCGGTATTCTACCCATTTGATTAAGAGCACCATTTCTTACGATGGAAATGTCCATGTAAAAGAGCCGGAAGTGGCTTGCAAAATGGATGTACGTCCCGACGTATGGGATACCTTACAACAGGGCATGTTGTTGACCGCTACCAACGGTACCGCAACTCGTTTCTTTGTGGGGGCTGGGTATCGTTTTGCGGCGAAAACCGGTACGGCGGAAGCCGGAAACGGCGGTTCGGATCACGGTGTCTTTATTGGATACGCTCCGGTAGAGAATCCCACCGTTGCAATCGCGGTGCTAATGGAAAATGGAACAGCGACCGGTTCCGGTAAACTGGCCAGAAAAGTAATGGACGCCTATTTTGAAACGATGAGCGAAGGAATTTCGGATACTCCGAAAAATACCTTATTGTCTTAATGCTATGAAGATTACAGTGATTGAAAGCAAACGCAAAACCATTTCGATTATGGTGACACCGGAGGGAGAGGTGGAGGTTCGCGCTCCTCTCAAAACCAAGGATGCGGTCATTGAAAAGGTTGTAAAACAAAAGAAAGACTGGATTCAAAAGAAACTGGAAAAGGTGCAAAAAGCCAGTCAACAAGCCAAAGCCCAAGGAAAACTAACCGAAAAAGAAATCAAGGAGCTTCACGACAGTGCCAAACGGTGGATCCCGGAACGGGTTAACCTATACGCTCCGCAAATCGGGGTAACTCCTAACCGGATTACCATTCGCAAACAGAAAACCCGATGGGGTAGTTGCTCACGGTCGGGGAATTTGAATTTTAACTGTCTTTTGATGTTAGCGCCTATGGAAGTACTCGATAGTGTGGTGGTTCACGAACTGTGCCATTTAAAGCAAATGAACCATTCTAAAGCATTTTATGACGAGATTTACCGGGTGTTTCCTCAATACAAGAAATGGCACCATTGGTTAGATGAAAATGGGGATGTCCTTATGAAACGATTAGGATAGTTCTTTCTTTTTTGAAAAACCTATGCTACAATACACCCAGAGAACCGGAAAGGGGATTAAAGGATGAAATATGTACGCTCAATTGCCTTGATGGCGGTTTTAGGATTGCTGCTTTGCAGTTTTGCTGGATGCCATAAAGGAGGAGAAGACGTGGAGACTTCCGAGGTGGAAGCGGTCATTTCCGATTCCATTCCTGTAAGCGAAACCTGGGAAATGCGGGTTGGGGAATCCAAGGAATGGATTCCTTTTGACGAGGCTGAAGAAGACGTTGTGTTCCGCAATTCCGATATTCGCTTTGTGGAATTACGACCAAGCAAGAGCACTGCCACCATTCGTGCTATTGATGTGGGAGAAGCCACGTTGACGGCTGATTGGGGCGATAAGCATTATCGTGTCCAAGTGGTTGTGAAAAAGGCTATCAGCGATGAAGTATCGGTGGTTGTGTATGACTTAACCGATGAATCAAAAATTGAAGACGAAGTTCCCTCCTAAAAAGGGTAAAATTAAGCGGGTATGGATTATTCCAAACCCGCTATTTTTATGCGATTCATTTAATTAAATCGTTTACTTTTGTGATGAAACTTTCAATGTCCGAGGCTTTTACTTGGTAGGTGTCGCCATCTTCCACAACACAGATGTAACGGTTGGCATTGAGGGGATAGAAGGAGACATCGGTTTTCTCCGCATTGTCTTTATCTACAGAGGTGAGATACAAACGAAGAGCGGGAGATCCGGAGATAGTGGTTCCTTCTTCGAGAGACTCTAAACGCTGAATCATCATCATACTACTGTATAGATTTCGCACTGCGTCGGTATCACACGTTTTGGAACCAATGGTGGCGGTTAATTCTTCTACGGTAGAAGTGCCATCTGAGGTTTCTTTCTTTTCGTGCTTTAAATGGATGGTGTGTTCTTTTCCATTAAGGACGATGTGAATATCGGAAATGTCTGTGATATTGCGTAAGAACAAAATGTCGGAAACCAAATCCTCGTATTTACATTCTGCCCACGGAACGGTAGAAGCACTGACCGTATAAACAATATCAATACCATTTACCATGGCGTAGTAGTTGCCATCCTCATCGGTATCGCCCAAAGAAACGGTGTAGGTGGCTTGGTTATAAATCTTTACCTCATCTAGGTCGTTTCCAGATTCGTCGGTGGATTTGCGAATACCCACGGTGAATTCACCCACAGAGTGTGGTGTGTCCAATCCATATTTCGCTAAATCTTCGGCGGTAGGATGGGCCTTGATAGTATCCAAAGCAGTGAGGGCAACCAAAGACGTATCCCATTCTTGGGTTTGTTTTGTGTCAATGGCACGGTAGTAGGGTTCGGTAATGACCATGTTTCCGGCCATTCGATAGGATTGGCTATCGGTATCGTCAATATAGCGAAGAGCAATGGCTTCGTCACGAATGCTACCGGATAGGCGCATTTTCAAGACTTTGGCCACACCGGTGGTATCATCACTTGCGTTGCTGGGGGCGGTAATCATAGAAGAGGACAAGAGACTTAAGCTGGTGCAACCAATGGATTGACATAGTTCCACGTTGACCAGATATACTGTGTTTTGTCCCTCTAAGCATAGATAGTAGCCATTGGAATCGCCGGCTTCTAAGTTGCCAAAACAGAAGGTAATGGTGTCGCCGTCGGTATAGGTGACCTTGGCTTTGTAGGTAGCATTGTCCAGTCCACAAGCTTTTAGCTGCTCGGCGGTGGCCTTTTCAAAGATAACGGATTTTGGGGTTACCTGCACAAAGTAGGATAGGATGTTATCAATGGAAGAGGTGGCATTTGGTAAATCCTCATAGCCTTCGACCACCATAATGCCTTCTTTGTTGCGAACAAGGTTAAAAGAATCCTCGGTGTTAAGGATGGACATGGCCTTGATGCAATCGGTGCTTCCGTTTTCACTTTTGCTCACAATGGGATCCAGGGTGTTTGTTTCTGATTCCGTCGAAGAGGTATCTTCTTTGGAAGGAATCCAGTTGTTGACACCATAAATGGCGATAGAGAGCAAAGCGGCGGCGGTAATGATAAGGAGAATTATCATCCATGTTTTTTTGGTTTTGGTGCTGGATTTCTTTTCCTTTGCCTGAATTTGCCGGGGAGCATCAAAGATGGTGGACGCTTCAGTTTCTTCTGTTTTTTGTAAGTCTTTTTCGTCCATCATAAGTTTTTCCTCCGTAAGAAGATAACTAGGGCGATAATCAACAATACAACCGGAAGTCCGATGGTGAATAATCCTAAACCAACGGATTTCTTCGTTGCTTCGGATCCAAAGTCAAGGGAAGAACTGACAAGAGATTTGCTAGCGACGGTTACGTTATTCTCGTTTCCTGCTAAGCCATTAAACACCGCTAAGAAGGTGTCTTGGTTGGAGACGGCGGAGTCGTTCAGATATTGGGTAAAGTAGAGAGAACTACCGCACACGAAAGCGTTAGAACTGGCGGTTTTTCCATCGACAGTTTTTTGATTAACCGAGTAGGCCATACCGCTAATCGGATAGGCATCGGCTTTGACTTGTTCCGGTTCGACCAAATCGGTGTTACCATTTTGTGCTTTCTCTTCGTAATCTTTGTATTCGTTGACGTTGAGTAAGCGAGCGGTGTTGGGGAAGTTGATGACCGATTTCGCGTATTTGGATTCGGCGGAATCGTTGGTCCATTTGGTCTTTAATTGGAAGGTGACAGGCGATTTTACCCATTTGTCGGATGTGGTGGTGTAATCGGTTTCCGCAACGTCACCGTAAGTGTATTGAATGTAGTAACTAAACATACGGCTGGTGGAAGTTTCCACAATCCAGTTGGCGGTGGGTTCAATGCCGTAGTTATCGTTAAAGAACTGAGCTAAGTTAGGTAAGTAGGTGGAGTAGTTTAAAACATACATAATTTGGTGATCAAGTTTTCCACCATTTTGCACCCAGTCGCGCAAAGTCTTTAACTCATCAGCCGAATAATCGGTGGAAGGAGCTGGTAAAATGGCGAAGTTGCTATCTCCATCAAATTCATCCATGGTGGTGATATTGAGAGTTTTGACTTCGTACCCGTTGTTCTCAAAGAGTGTGGTTAGGGTATCAATCAAATTGGAATCTTCGTCATGACCGGTTAATAAGGTGACCGGTTTTAAGGCGGTACCAGTAATCTTATTCATGTTGAGCATGAGACTGCGCTCAACCAAGGAATTAAAGCTATATTCGCCCTCGTAGGTTTGTCCCATTTGTTTGTAGTAGAGATAGGTCTCGTAGTTGTCGTCATAGGAATACAAATCTGAGACGGACGAGAGAGAATACCGGTCCCCACAAGTGTAAAGAAGGCTTCCAGAATTGACGTTGTACTTGCTAAGGCTTGCGGCGGTGGTAACGTCGGTGGTTAAGTCCACAAAGCGATAGGTGACTTTTCCTTTGCTCAAGGTTTTGTATTGTTGCAAAGCGGAATAGTATTGCGCCAAAACATTATCCATTTCGGTGTAACCAGTGCTAGGGGAAGAGAAGGTGGTTTCATCGGAACAAATGGTGATTTCGATGGAATCTTTTATGTTTTTGGCATAGTCTTTGCTCTCGGTGGAGAGGGTTAAGAGTTTCTCGTTGGTCAAATCCCAGTTGAGAGGGAATTTGGTGTCTAACACGCTAAAAACGATGTTAAGCAAGATGGTAACGATGGCAACCGCAACGGTTAAGATGGTGGCGGTGGTGCCATAACGGAATTTACGATTTTGCCAAATTGATTTTTTTGAAACTTCCTTGGTGGCTGTTTCTTCTTTAACTTCGGTGGTCTCGGTTTTTACTTCTTCCATTTCTTCAGAAGCAATGTTTTTCTTATCTTTACTCATTGTGACAGCCCCCTTTCTCAGTTCCAACGTTTACGGTCTAAGAAACGGACCGCAATGAATAACAATAGGGCTTGCATAGATAAGAAGAAGAGAATGTCGTCGTAGTGAATGGTTCCTGCGGAGAAGGTGTTATAGCGAGCAGAAACGGATAAAAACTCAATGACGGTAATCACCCAAGGATGATCGGCAAAGACAGTTTCCAAATAGGTGATGGAAGTGATAATGAGTTCAAAGGCAAAGGTGATTAAAGCGGCGACCAATTGGCTCTCTGTTAAGCAAGAGAATAACAAACCGGCTGCAATGACCATGCCACCGTATAAGGCCAAGCCTAAGTAGTTGGCAAAAATGGTTAACCACTCAGGGGTGGTGACTAAGGCGATGACCATTCCTTGTATTAAGGTAATGGAAATACCGATGAGATACACGAGAAATGCCGCAAAGAATTTTCCGAGCACAATGCTGGTCAAGCTAACCGGAGAGGTTAGTAAGATTTGATCGGTCTTTTGGCGTTTCTCATCGCTAAACAAACGCATGGTTAAGATGGGTAACACTAGGAAGCAAGCGTAGGTAAAAAGAGCGGAGAACACATAGGTCATAGAGGTGTACCCAAACTCTAAGTTTGCCAAATAGAAATAGTATCCGGAGATGACAAACAAAACCGCAATAACTAAGTAGGCAATGGGCGAGGTGAAGAAAGCACGCAATTCCCGTTTTAAAATAGCGCTCATTCGTCATCACCTTCTTTCGAGGACATTGCCGCATCGCTTTGGGTTAAGGATACGAAGATTTCTTCTAAAGATAATTCGTTGGTCTTTAGAGCTAAGATTGGCCATTCCCGATCGGCCAAACGGGAGAAAATATCGCGACGGATATCGGCTCCGGCATTGGGGCTAATAATGAATTCATAAACCCCTGGTTCCTTTTCGCCGTTGGCGGTAATCTTTTCCACGTTGGCGATGGTTGCCAACACGCTCTTCACTTCTTTTTCTGGACCGGCCACACGGATAATAATGCGGTGGTCTTTGGAATAGGTTTCGGCAAGTTCAGCAGTGGTGCCGTTGGCAACGAGCTTTCCGCTATTGATAATGATAATACGGTCACATACCGCTTCCACTTCCGAAAGGATGTGGGAAGAAAGAATAACGGTGTGATGTTTTCCAAGGCTTTTAATGAGGGAGCGAATTTCAATGATTTGGGAGGGGTCTAATCCCACGGTGGGCTCGTCTAAAATCAAAACAGGGGGATTACCAACAAGCGCTTGGGCTAAACCGACTCTTTGGCGATATCCTTTTGAGAGGTTTTTGATTAAACGATCGTAGACGTTATCAATTTTAATCAATTTGCAAATTTCTGCTAAGTGTTGTTGGCGAGGCAGTGTGCACTTTTTAAGGTCATACACAAAGTCTAGATATTCTTTTACGGTCATGTCTTGGTAGAGAGGGGGTAGTTCCGGAAGATACCCAATACTTGCTTTTGCCTCGTTTGGATTTTCAAGAATGTCAAATCCATTAATTCTGACTTGTCCCGATGTGCCGGAAAGGTATCCGGTTAGGATGTTCATGGTGGTGGACTTTCCTGCACCGTTGGGGCCGAGAAATCCGAGGATTTCTCCTTCTTTGACAGAAAAACTGATGTCATCTACGGCAAGATGAGAACCATATTTTTTTGTCAGGTTTTGAACCTCAATCATGTGATTCGTCTCCTTTTTATATTCAATAGAAATCTATTTTATTATACCAATTAAATGAGGGAAAATATGGCGAAAATGTTAAGGATTAGTGAAATAATTCTACCAGCCAAAATAGTCCGAAAATGACCGGCTGATGAAGTAGATACATGGGAAGGGCCATTTTGCCGATGGTGGATAACAGGGGAACGTGAGTTTTCATCATCCAGGAAGGGAGTACGTGGTTTTTTATCCATCTACCGAGAAAGGAACCTCCCCAAAATACAAAAATCCAAGGGATTAAAGGGAAATAATCGGCACTATTCATAGCTCCCAGCCCGAGGGGATACAAAATTAGGTGGGATTGTAGAGACACCGGTAAAGGCCAAGAAAAAAGTCCGGGAATTCCGAGAGTAAATCCCTTATCAAAAGGCACACACCAGGTAAGAAGGGTTAATAGGCTGCAACCGATAAGGCCAATAAAAATCGGGATTTTTCGAAGGAGCTTTTCCAGCAGGGCATAGAGTAAAATGGCAACCGCTAAAAAGTGTAAAATACCAAAAACAATCAAATTGTCCGGAAAGAGCCACCAAAGAACAAGGCTTAAAGCAATGGCAATGCCAAGGAGCAGTAGGCCACGTTTTAGATTACTGTGGGAGAAGTGGCAACAGATGCCACATAGAAAAATAAACATACCCGCAAAGAGGGGCTCAAGGGGGTAGAAGAAGAGATAGAGTTTTTGCAAGGCGGTCCAGTGAAAGAGATATCCTCCTGTGTAAAAACTGTGGAAGAATACCATTAAAATGACGAGAAACCCTCTCCACTCGTCAAGAAGTCCAATTCGTTTTGCTTTTTCCATACTTATTTTCCTACGCAAAACCGTGCAAAGACTTCGTGAATAACTGCATCCGAAACTCGTTCGCCAGTCAGCTCGGCGATGGCAGCAATCGCTTCATCAATATCAATTCCTAACACATCAGGGGTAAGCCCTGCTTGTAAGGATTCCTTGCAATGTTGAATACTGGCAAGCGCTTTTTGGGCACCGTCTCGTTGTCGCTCGGTAGCGAGCACAGCTTCGTTCCCTTGCAAATAAGCAACTCCTGTTGCTTCTTCTACCAGTCTTGTTAATTCTTCGATACCGTCTCCACTCTTTGCGGAAACCGTAACGCAGCGAGCAAAGGTTTTCTTAATAAAAGAAACATCGGCGGCAGGACAATCGGCCTTGTTTAAAATTGCAATGGCATTTCCTTTGGCCGCTTTCAGCGCAATTTCTCTGTCCTTTTCTGAAAGAGGAGTGGATTGATCAAAAACCGCTAAAATGAGCGACGCGGATTCTAGTCGCGTTAAAGCGCGTTGCACACCGATGGCTTCGGCCTCATTGGAGGCATCGCGAATACCGGCGGTATCAGCTAATCGTAAAGTGACATCCCCTAATTGGATAGTTTCTTCTACAATATCTCTTGTGGTACCGGCTTCGCTAGTAACAATGCTTCGTTCACAGCCGGTTAAGCGGTTCATGAGGGTTGATTTTCCCACATTTGGGGAACCCACAATGACAGTATCAATGCCTTCCCGCAACACTTTCCCCGCATCAAACGTGGAGAGAAGTTTTTTGAGTTTCTCTTCGGCAGTTTCTAGGGTGGCAATTAATTCATCGTCATGAAGTTCCGGGATATCTTCGTAAGGATAATCTACATAGGCGGCCATTTGAGAAGCCGATTGTAACAAAATGTTTTTGACATCGGTTAAGGTACGGAATACCGATCCTTCTCTCGTAGCAAGGGCCACACGGGCGGCAAGGGCTCCTTGGGCACCGATGAGATCCATAACGGCATCCGCGCCGGTTAAATCTAACTTCCCATTTAGAAAAGCTCGCTTGGTGAATTCTCCCGCTTCTGCAGGGGAGGCGCCGTTATCCAAACAAGCCCGTAAAACACGGCGAAGCAAATAGACACCGCCATGACAGGAAAGCTCTACGACATTTTCACCGGTATAACTATGAGGGGCACGGAACACGAGAGCAACGCAATCGTCAATATCTCCTTCTTGGTCATAGACATGGCCATAAAGAGCGGAATACCCATCTAAGGCAGACAAGGTTTTGCCTTCAGCTAAGGGCCGAAAGACCTTGTCAGCAATTGCAATGGCATCTTCTCCGGAAATGCGAATAACCCCCAGTCCAGCGGGAGCGGGCGGGGTAGATATGGCAGCAATTGAATGAGACATTTGTGCACCTCCTTTTTTATACCTAACTTATTAAGTATTACATATTTTTGAAAAATATACAAGGAGACAGGGCAAAAAAATAGAAAAGCCATAAGAGGGTTCTTATGACTTTTCATCGTTCGTAATCATCGCGATTTTTCTGTTTTGTTATATTCTGGATAACGGTATTTAAATTGTCGTTCTTTAATACGTGAGGATGTGTTTTTTCAAATTCTTTCAGTTTTTCAAAGATGTCTTGTTCTGCTTGGCGTATGTCTTGGTATGTTTTTTCGTATTGTTCGTTAGATAAGGCTTTTATAATGTAATCTTTTGCATCTTGTGAAAACTCATCCCAAGAACCATATAGTTCCGTAACGGCTTTGTCAATTTGTTCAAAAGTTATAGGATTCCCTTTTTTATAATGTTCATGTAGGATGCCGATAATGTCAGAAAGGTCCTTTTTGTATTGTCGATGAGATCGCAATTTCATTGCAATGAGATATTCCCCAGACACAACACGTACCGTGAGCACTTGGTTGAAGGTTTTAAAAAAGGAGGAATGTAACAAAAGCTTATCGCTGTAAGAGCTGGTTTTTACAAAATCAGCATTTAGCCAATCGCTGGGCAAATGATGTTTGTCGGCAACACGATGAATGGCCTCTTTCATGGCAGAGGAAGCGTGAATAATGGCATCTACATCGGTAGTCATATCGCGAAAGCCATAGCTTTCTATAACCGCAGCACCTCCAACCAATACAATTTCTGCGGGCATATGATTCCTTACTATTTTTTTGTATTCTTTTGACAATTCGATGAGGTAGTAATTAAGGTTATCTTTTCGTAATACGTTGTCGTTATCAAAAGACATTTCGAATATCTCCTTCTACAATATTAAACTTTAAAAATTCTGGAATGGCATTTGCGATGGTTTTCTCTTTAATAGACTCGTTTTTGCGTATAGCGGTATCGGCAAGGACACTTGATGGGAAAACAAGAACAGGAAGTTTTATTTCTCGAAGAGGATCATAACGGGAATCTAACGGGATGTTATGAAGGCGACTTAGGTAATCCACCATTGCGAGCAGGTAAAGACACTCTGGATACCAATCTTTTTCGTAGTATTGAAAAATTTCCTCTTGCTTAAGTACTTCTTTTAGGAAGGCTTTGTCTCCCATCCTTTTTAGACGGTGACAAACATTACTTTTGAATAACTCAAAATCGGCACGAGTCACGATATAGGGCTCTAATAGTTTTTCCATAGGAACGTCCAATTCTCTTGCTAATTTATAAACCGTTTTTGCACTGCAATTTGCCAAATCGGTTTTTCCGTTACAGATATCGTTTAATGTCATGTAGGGAATGCCACTATTTTTTGCGATTCTATATTTGGATAAATGTTTGGCCTCAATCACATCATTAATGCGCATCGTTTTCACCTTCTTTTAAACAAAGTATAACGATATACCGTTATAAAGTCAATAGAAGCTTTTTTCAGGTTGGTACAAGTATACAGTAATCGTTGTACAATAAACTGGAAAAAAAGTTGTGACGCCCCCTGTCAAGTAGACATTTTTTGTGGACACCTGTTATGCGGCGTAGGCATACCGGACTTCCATAGGGGTCAGACCTGTTTTGAGCTGTATACGCTCATTGTTGTAAAAGTAAATATATTCATCCACAAGCTC
>JAGCZP010000059.1 GCA_017959985.1 Clostridia bacterium
AATTCAAGGGTTGGTTGCGATGGATTTATCAAGAGGTACGGACAATAATTTGGTAAATAAAACTAGTGAGTCATATATTAACGATGAGTTTAATTATCAGAAAAAAGAATCAAGAAAATATCAAGATAAAGATAGGGAAGATAGGTAGTAATGATTGGAATGTAAAAAACACTCTATTCTCAGTCTATTGAGAATAGAGTGTTTGCTTTTTGGGATTAGTGACGTCCTTTACGGTCTCCACGACGTTTGTCATGGCGATAATGATTGTCCGCTGGTTCGTCTTCAGGGGTCAAACCTTCCACTTCAATAAGGGCATCGCGACGAGAAAGGTTTAAACGTCCTTGATCATCAATCTCCGTGACTTTTACAATAATTTCGTCCCCAACATTGACGACATCTTCCACGTTTTCTACACGTTTGATGTCTAACTTGCTGATATGGACTAAACCTTCTTTGCCAGGAGCAATTTCTACAAAGGCGCCAAAGCTCATTAAGCGTGTGACGCGTCCTTTGTAGATAGCACCGATTTCAGGATCTTTTGCAATGGTTTCCACAATGGAAAGGGCCCGTTTGGCATCGTCGAGATTTACAGAAGAAATGAAGACATGTCCATCTTCTTGGATATCAATGGTGCAGTTGCAATCGGCACAAATCTTTTGAATGACAGCGCCACCTTTACCAATAACTTCCCGAATCTTATCCACATCAATGGTGGTGGTAATCATTTTGGGCGCATAAGGAGATAATTCTTCACGTGGGGAAGGAATGGTTTTCAGCATGACTTCATCAAGAATGTATAAGCGGGCTTTGTAGGTTTTCTCTAAAGCTTCTTTGATGATAGCGGGGGTTAATCCATGGACTTTCAAGTCCATTTGGATAGCGGTAATTCCCTTGTGTGTACCACCGACTTTAAAGTCCATATCGCCAAAGAAATCTTCTAAGCCTTGAATATCCACCATGGTCATGAAACGGTCGCCCTCGGTAACCAAACCACAGGAAATACCAGCAACAGGGGCTTTAATTGGCACACCGGCATCCATTAAAGCAAGAGTGGAACCGCAAATGGATGCTTGGGAAGTCGAACCGTTGGAAGATAGCACTTCACTGACCAAACGGAGGGTGTAAGGGAATTCTTCCACAGAAGGAATGACCGGGAGCAAGGCACGTTCTGCCAAGGCACCGTGACCGATTTCCCGTCTACCAGGACCACGGGATGGTTTGGTTTCGCCGACGGAATAGGAAGGGAAGTTGTAGTGGTGCATATAGCGTTTTTCCACTTCATCATCTAATCCATCCAATAGTTGTGCGTCTTTGGTGGAACCTAAGGTACAGGTGGTTAACACTTGGGTTTGCCCACGGGTGAACATACCGGTACCGTGCACTCTTGGTAAGAGACCGACTTCGGCGGCTAAAGGACGGATTTCGTCAATACCACGGCCATCCACCCGTTTGCCATCGTCGAGTAGCCAACGACGGACAACGTATTTTTGTAATTTGTAGAGGCATTCATCGATTTTCTCGATTTGCTCTTCGTATTGCTCATCAAACTGGGCATGTACTTTCTCATACACCGGTAAGAGACGTTCATCGCGAATGCGTTTGTCATCGGTGTCTAAAGCGGCACGGATATCTTCAATGGCAAACTCCTTGATCGCCTCGAACATTTCGGGGTCGGGATCATTGGAAACAAAGGGGAATTTCTCTTTGCCGATTTCCTTTTGGATATCTTTGATAAATTCCACGATTTGTTGGTTGGCTTCGTGACCAGCCATAATACCGTTGAACATCGTCTCGTTGTCAATTTCGTTGGCACCAGCTTCAATCATTGCGACCAAGTCAGCGGTGGAAGCTACGGTGACATGCATTTGGGATTTGGCTTCTTGCTCAGCGGTGGGGTTGATGACATACTCGCCATCCACCAGTCCGACCACAACACCGGAGATGGGGCCATCCCAAGGAATATCCGAAATGGAAATAGCGATGGAAGCGCCAATCATAGCGGTGGTTTCTGGGGGACAGTCTGGGTCAATACACATAACGGTACAGACGATGGATACGTCATTGCGCATATCCTTTGGGAACAAAGGACGAATCGGACGGTCAATGACACGAGATGTTAAAATGGCTTTTTCACTGGGACGTCCTTCCCGACGAAGAAAGGCACCAGGAATTTTGCCGACGGCATACATTTTTTCTTCGTAGTCCACAGAAAGGGGGAAGAAATCAACGCCTTCACGAGGCTTTGCCGAAGCGGTAACGTTACATAATACGCAGGTGTCGCCATAACGAACCATACAAGAACCGCTAGAAAGCTGAGCCATTTTGCCGGTTTCAACCACTAAGGGACGACCGGCAAGAGTTGTTTCAAATACTCTTTCAGATTCAAACATTTTAGTTTACCTCCATGAAAATTATCTATTTGCATCGAGGTGCGTACAATTTTTAGCAATTAAACCAAGATTGAAATGGGTTCAACCCTCGTTTCATCGCTAAAATTGATACACACACCTCGGTACGAACGAAAAATACAGGATAAGGCAGACGGTATTGCCGCCTGCCTTATAACATCCTTACTTACGAAGTCCAAGTCTTTCAACAACAGAACGGTAGCGGTTGATATCTTTCTTCGCTAAATAGTTAAGAAGATTACGACGGCGACCAACCATTTTCAAAAGACCACGACGGGAATGGTGATCCTTTTTGTGGGTTTTTAAGTGCTCGGTTAAGTCATTAATGCGTTTGGTTAAAACGGCAATCTGGACTTCCGGGGAACCCGTATCACCTTCGTGAGTGGCATACTCTTGCATAAGAGCAGTCTTTTCCTCTGGTAAAATCATTTTACTTTCCTCCTTCTTTTCTTTTTCACCATCAAACACAGTGCGAGGAAGAGGAACTCCCTATAAGGGCATACTCCATCGTCCGTGTAAGAGGTAAGGGCAACTTAGGCCCGCTAGTGTGATAGTATAGCACGAGAAAATGCGTTTGTAAAGATTTTTTTATTTATATTTATATAGGCTAAAATGTGACGCGAACTTTGTCACCGATTTTTAGAGAGTAGAGGTAACATTCGGTGACCGGTTTGTCGAAAACTTGTTCCAAAGCCATTTGGTAGATTTTCAGTTGTGGACGGTACGTTTCTACCAAATCGGCGGCTTCGCTGACAACATCGGATTTGTAATCGATGAGGATAATGCTGTCCTTTTCTTCAAAGGCACAGTCCACCACCCCTTGCACAAAGATATCTTCTAAGGGGACGGAAAGGGCTTGGATTTGTTCTTTTGGCAACAAATCTTTTGTCGGGATGTTCACCGAAAAAGCCAGCTCTTTCCATAGACGTTTGGCCTTTTGGGCACGGCGGTAGAGCTCGTCGTTAAAAAAGCTTCGAATACCGCGCAAATTCTCATAGTCGAGAACGCATTCGCCTTGCTTTTCGTTGAGACGTTTTTCTGCAAGGAGACGGGAGACTTCTTTTTCATAATCAAAGGTTTGGCCGTCTTTGGACCAATCGGCATATTGCATAAACCGGTGAATGGCGGTACCGATTTCGGCAGCGGTCAACCCGGGGGTCATAAAGCGAGGCTTACTTACTCCCACAAACCGGTGCTTGCGTAATTGTTGGTCGTTATATTCAGAGGCGGCTAGCTTATTAGATAGTTTTGCCAGCGGTTTAAAAGGATATTCAAAAGCAAAGCGTTCGGCCAGCATGGGCACTTTTTCCTTGAGAGACTCTGGCAGCGCAATGGTGGTCGGTTGTAGGAGAGAATCTTTTTCTTCTTCGGTTGGAAGGAGAGTGTGAACGGCAATCTCTAAGGGAGTATCACAAGAAAGGGTGGCAATTCTCTGTTCGGGGGACAGTAATTTTGTCGCATTTGGATGCCGCAAAAGGGTCTCGCAAAGCCAATCAAAGGGATGGGAGGCACTGTTAATGAGGAGGGAAGGTAACTGGGGATCTTGCAAGGCAATGGTATGGGATGCAAGGGCTTTCTCCAGCTTTTGCACGGCAGAAACGATCACTAGTTTTTCTCTTGCACGGGTCATGGCCACATACAAAATACGCATCTCTTCTTGTTTGGACTGTCGCACCATAGCCTTTTTGACGCAGTAGTACATAAACGGTTGGTGTCGGATTTTGGTTTCCGGATCGATGATCTTCATGCCGATACCGGTGGTGGGATGTAATAAAAGGGCACGGGTGCTATCGTCTTGATTAAAGCGATGACTAACATTGGCTAAGAAAACAATGGGATATTCCAGTCCTTTGGATTGGTGAACGCTGACTATTTGCACGGCGTTGGGGTCGGTTTGGACGGTGGGATTTTCGATGCGAGTATCCTCTTGCTCTAGTAAACGATCG
Organism: Clostridia bacterium; assembly: GCA_017959985.1. GTDB lineage: Bacteria > Bacillota > Clostridia > Oscillospirales > Acutalibacteraceae > RGIG426. Next base: position 4,355 of record JAGCZP010000059.1, read on the forward strand.
GTGGTTTGCAAGAAGGCCGAGAGCCCTCGGAAATTGTGTTGTTCAAATTGACGGGCTACGTCATAGAGTGCGTAGAGGTTTTCTAGCCGTTGCTCGCCGTTTTCTTTGGTAGCAAAAAGGTTTAACAAATCGGTTTCGTGGTAAATGCGGTCGAGAATTTGGTTAACAGGAACGGTAGACGCTAATACGCGGTATTTTTCCATCAAATCCAAAAATTGCTTGATTTTTTGTCCTAAGGGGGAATTGTCCCGTTGCATGGCGTGTAAAATGGAATAAATTTTTTTACGCCGACCATATTGAAGGCGCAATTGACCGATTTCATCGATGGTGAAATTACCAATGGGAGAGAGTAAAATGGCGGTAAGGGCAATATCGTCTAGGGGGTTATCCACCGCGTGAAGGAAGGATAAGACAAGGGAGACTTCGGTGGAGTGATAAAAATCGGTTTGCTGACTGCAAATAGCGGGAATTCCTTGACGTTTTAAGGCTTCTAAATAGCCTTGGGCAATGTCTTTCTTGTTGCGAAGGAGAATACAACAATCACCAAAACGAGCTGGTCGCGTTTCCTTGCCGTCCTGAATTTCCAGCTTGCCAACATATTCTTTAATTTTCTCGGCAATGAGCCGTCCTTCGGCGGCAATGCCACACTCGGTATAGGTGTTTTCTTCCAAATCGATGAGATGCAGTTCCGGTAGGTAATTACTCTCGTTTGCTTTTTCATAGGTGGCGGCAAAGGTGAGTTGCTCGTCTTTTGTGTAGTCAATGCTACTGGCGTTTTTGGTCATGATTTGGGAAAAGACGAAGTTTGTCAGGTCAATAATCCCTTTGCGGCTTCTAAAATTGGCATCTAAGGTAATGGTGGCTGGGAAAGTATTCTTCTTGAAAGGTGTATAACTGTCTCGCCGTTTTAAGAACAAATCGGGACGGGCTTTTCGGAACGAGTAAATGCTCTGTTTGACATCGCCCACAAAGAAGAGATTGGTTTGGTCACGGGAGATAGCCATATAGATTTCGTCCTGGATTTCGTTGGTGTCTTGGTATTCGTCTACATAAATCTCGTCAAAGCGATCCGAAAGTCTCTTGGCCAGTTCGGTTTGCAGACTTTTGCCGTTTTCCCGTTGAATGAGAAGCTGCAAAGCAAATCGCTCTAAATCCGGATAATCCACGTAGTCGGATTCGTTCTTTTTCTTCTTAAATTCACTGTCAATGGCTTCCATTAACTGGGCGAGAGTTTGCAAATGGGGAAGAAATTGGGCGCGGTCTTCGTTAATGGCTTTTTGGGTGTAAGAGGCAAGTGGAGAGTAAGTGGCTTTAACTTGCTCTTTCAGGGTGTCGTAGATTTGTTTAATTTGATTCTTTAAGGGAAAATCTCCACGAATAACACCAATTTTTGGAAACGCGGTTAACGAAGTTAGTAAGGTACAGGTCTTATCCCAAGAGGCTTTGGGGAGTTGTTTTTTTACCGAGAGGAAATGGTCATAAACGGTTTCCAAATTGGGGGCGTAGTTTTTTTGTGTTTTTTCGTCTTCTTGGCATAAGGCAATCGCTTGTGACAGGGCGCGTATACTGTCCTCCAAAACGGTGGTAATCTCTTTGAAAATTACCGGATACCAAGAGGTTTTCTTTAGCGGAGTGGATGGCTTACAGTCTTCGATTTGTCTTTCGAGCCATTCCTTTGGGAACACACAAGACTGCAAAAAGATATATAGCTGCTTGAGCATGGCTTTTAGACTTTTGTCGTTATAGTCCCCCGCAATATAATGCTCGGCTAAATCGGTTAGACGGTGATTAGGATCCCCATAGGCAGTTTCCATGACTTCGTCGATGGTTTCTTCTAGCAAAACAAGGGATTGTTTGGGGTCAATAATGGAAAAACTGGGAGACAAATTCACTGCCGAAGCGTTTTCTCTAAGCAAATCCGAACAAAAGGCGTCAATGGTATTGATTTGGGCAGAGGGGAGTAAAATGAGCTGTTTGCGAATCCAACGGTCGTTGGGATTTTTCTCTAACAGTTTGTAGAGACGGTCGGATAAGCGGGAGCGCATTTCGGCGGCTGCCGCACGGGTAAAGGTGAGTACGAGCAGTTTGTCCACACTGATCGTGTTTTGTTCGTCGGTAATGTGTTCC
>JAGCZP010000060.1 GCA_017959985.1 Clostridia bacterium
AGGAGAAGGCTTGGGCACCGGCCCATTCGTTTTGCATAATACCAAGGAAGTTAACCATCTGGTTGCAAAGGGTGGATAAGTGGCTGGCAGGGGCAGAGGTAATCTTTCCAGGTACACCACCGAGACCTTCTTGGATTAATTGTTTTAAAGACCAACCAGCGCAATATCCGGTTAACATGGCTAAATCATGCAAGTGGATATCGGCATTACGGTGGGCGTTGGCGATTTCATCATCGTACACTTCGGAGAGCCAATAGTTGGCGGTAATGGCACCGGAGTTGGAGAGAATCAAACCACCAACAGAATAGGTGACGGTCGAATTCTCTTTGACGCGCCAGTCATTTATTTTTACATAGTTATCTACCAATTCTTTATAGTCAAGAATGGTATTTTTCATGTTACGGATTTTTTCCCGTTGACGACGATACAAGATGTAGGCTTTTGCCACATCGTCATAGCCGGCTTGTACCAAAACCGATTCGACGCAGTCTTGGATATCTTCCACGGCGATGAGATTTTCCTTGATCTTCGGCTCAAATAAAGCGGTAACTTTTAAAGCAAGAAAATCAATGATATCTGGGTTGTATTGTCTTTCGCAGGCTTCAAAGGCCATAGTGATGGCATCGCTAATCTTTTTTAGCTCAAAATCAACGACTTTGCCGTCCCTTTTCTTAATTTGATACATAAAATAATCCCCCTATATATTGTGGTTACAAACGAAAATATACCACAACATATAGGGGAAAGTCAACCATTTTTCGATAAAAACTTACAAAATGTTGTATCTTTTTTGAATTTACACGCCACGCAATTCCGCACGGGGATTTAGAGGCTTTATGGCTGTAAGAAAAGCACGCATTTGGTCGTTTTCATACCCACTCATATTCTCTTCTAAAATGTCTCCCGAGTCCACAAAATTTTGTAAAAAATAGGGGACGTTGGGTGGTAACCACTTTACAATATCTAGTAGGTCTTTCTCCGTATGAAGTTCTTTGACCACCGTGGTACGAAATTCAAAAGGAATCAAACTATTTGTTAAAAGAGCAATGCTTTCTTCGATTTTATTAAGATCCAAATGGGGAACGCCGGCGGTGATTCCGTATTTTTCTTTGCAATTTTTGATGTCCATCGCAACGTATTGGACTAAATGGGCATCAAGAATTTGTTTTAAAACGGAAGGAATGGTGCCGTTGGTGTCTAGCTTGACTTCAAATCCCCTTTCTCGGATTTTTTGAATGAAAGGAATAATATCTTTTTGCAAGAGGGGTTCCCCTCCAGTGATGGCTACCCCATCCAAAAGGCCATGCCGTTTATCTAAAAATTCGAAAAATTCTTCTTCGGTTAAGGAAGGCTTTGCATTTTGGGAGTCTACCAAAGAAGCGTTATGGCAAAAGGGGCATCGCAAATTACACCCGTCCGTAAACACGGTACAGGCGGTATGCCCTGGAAAATCGAGTAAGGTTAGTTTTTGACAGCCACCAAGATGCATAAGAGTTCTCCTTTCTATAAAGCTATAGTTAAAATATACTCTATTTTAGGGGGTAATGCAACGAAGAAAAACGTATATTTGGAAGAAAAAGAAAAAACCGTCCTGCAAACCAGGACGGTTTCTATCAATTAGTCATCTACATAAGGGAGAAGAGCAATTTGACGGGCGCGTTTGATAGCAACGGTCAATTCTCTTTGATGGTGTGCGCAGGTGCCAGTGACACGACGAGGAAGAATCTTTCCACGTTCGGACAAATGGCGGCGCAAACGGTTCACATCTTTGTAATCGATGGTCTCAACCTTATCCATGCAGAAACTGCAAACCTTGCGGCGACCTTTACGAGGGTTGCGAGCAGGAACGCGTTCTGTCTTTTCAACATGTTCGGCCATTGTATAAGCCTCCTTTACCAAAATTAAGAAAAGAGTTTAAAAAACTCAGAAGGGCAATTCTTCATCGACAACGATTTCTTCGAAATCATTATCAGAAGCCGTCGAGAAAGCCGTTGGGGCTTCGTTGTAAGACGGAACTTGGGAATCACCGGCGATAGCGCTATTGCTGTTTTTGGATTCGCAGAAATAGGCATTGTCAGCCACGACTTCATAAGTCGTGCGGTTGTTTCCCTCTTTGTCCGTGTAGCGACGGGCCTGTAAGGAACCACTCAAACCAATGCGTTGTCCCTTTTGGAAATACTTTGTAATAAACTCAGCAGTTTGGCGCCATGCGACAATGTTAATAAAGTCGGTTTGACGTTCTTGACCTTGAGTTACAAAGCGACGGTCGACAGCAACTGAGAAACTTGTCACGGAAACATTGTTCGAAGTGTGGCGAAGTTCGGGAGTGTCTGTTAAACGACCAACTAAGCATACCACATTCATGATATTTCTCCTTTACTTTACGTCTGTACGGACAATCATTTCGCGGAGAACGCCGTCAGTGATCTTTGCTACACGTTCGAGCTCTGCCGGGAATTCAGGTCCACTAACGAATTTGTATAGTACGTAGAATCCGTCAGCTTCATCGTTGATAGGATAAGCCAAACGGCGATTACCCCATTCATCAACGTCGCCGAGTTCAGCATTCTTGGCAATCAAATCCTGAAATTTCGATTTGATGGCAACAAGACCCTCTTCTTCTAACTTGGTAGAGAAGATGAACACGGCTTCATAAGAACCTTTAATTGTGGGCATTGTTTTACACCTCCTTATGGACTTTGGCCCTGCTTTCTAGAGCAGAGCAAGGATAGCCTTTTAATAAAAAAGCAAAATATATTCTAACAATGGCATTACGGGTAGTCAAGATATTTTTTATATAGAAAAACACAAGGCGATTTTATCGGCAAAAAACGATAGATTGTATTATTTCTTGTTGATTTTTTGCCGATAGGATGGTATAGTGTTTAACAGGTGATACACATGAAATATTTATCGGTTGAAAATATGGCAAAACAATGGAATATTTCAGAGCGAAGTGTACGAAATTACTGCGCTTGTGGAAGAATTGAGGGTGCGGTTCTTGAGGGGAAAAGTTGGCTTATTCCGGAATCCGCAAGAAAGCCGCAGAGACTTAATAAGTCCGAAAA
>JAGCZP010000003.1 GCA_017959985.1 Clostridia bacterium
AAGCTCAGTTTTTCTGGGTTGACCAAAGCGTTTTATCACATTGCGCAACTCTTCAATCATGATGTTGCGGATACGCACACGGGACTTGAGGATGTCTTCCATATCGCTAATGGCTTTTTCTAACTCTTCAATATCAGCGGTGCGCTTTAAGATGTATTCCTTGTTCAAGTGACGAAGTTTAATCTCGGCCACAAATTCCGCTTGGATTTTGTCAATGCCAAATCCAATCATTAAGTTGGGAACCACTTCGGCTTCTTCGTCGGTGGCACGGATGATGGAAATGGCTTTATCAATATCCACTAAGATTTTTTGGAGACCTTTTAAAAGGTGGAGACGTTCTTTGGCACGGGAGAGGTTAAAGTACACGCGCCGGCGGATGCATTCGGCACGAAACGCGGTCCATTCGGTTAAGATGTCTTTGACGCCGAGGACTTGAGGAATGCCGCCAATGAGAACGTTAAAGTTACAAGAGAAACTGTCTTCTAAGGGGGTTAAGGAATATAGCCGATTCATTAGTTTATCTGGGTCGGCTCCTCGTTTTAAATCAATGGTAATTTTTAAACCACTCTTGTCCGTTTCGTTACGGATATCGTTAATCTCTTTAATTCTTCCGTTTTTTGCTAACTCAATGACTTTGGCAATGATGGCTTCCAAGCTGGTGGAAGAAGGAATTTCGGTAATCTCAATGCAGTTAGATTCCCGCACATAGGAATACACGCCTCTTACACGGACACTGCCACGGCCGGTTTCGTAAAGACGATGGATTTCTTCCGGGTCGTAGATGAGTTTACCACCGCCGGAAAAATCAGGAGCAAGGAGGGTGGTGGTAATGTCGTGATTACTATCCCGTAAGAGGGCAATGGTGGTTTCGCATACTTCTGCTAAGTTAAAGGAGCAGATACTACTGGCCATACCAACGGCAATGCCTAAGTTGGAGTTGACCAATATGGTGGGAAAGGACACGGGAAATAGAGTGGGTTCCTTGGTAGAAGCGTCGTAGTTATCCACAAAATCCACAGTGTCACGGTCAATATCGCGAAACAGTTCTTCGGCGATGGGGGCTAACTTGGCTTCGGTATAACGGGAAGCAGCGTATTCCATATCCGAGGAATAGGCTTTACCGAAGTTTCCTTTGGAATCCACAAAAGGATGCAAGAGGGTTTCGTTACCGGTTGCCAAGCGGACCATGGTTTCATAAATGGCCGCATCGCCGTGAGGGTTAAGCCGCATGGTAGAACCCACAATGTTGGCGGATTTGGTGCGAGGATTGTTGAGGAGCCCCATACGATACATGGTGTATAGGAGTTTGCGGTGGGATGGTTTGAATCCGTCAATTTCGGGAATGGCACGAGACATAATAACGCTCATGGCATAGGGCATGTAGTTGGATTCTAAGGTGTCGGTAATGAGTTGTTCTTCGACATCTCCTGCTCCTTCAATATGGACGTTTTCCGGAAGGGTTTGAACTGGTTGTAAAGTGTCTTTTTTAGATTTCTTAGCCACGTTCTTCCCTCCTTAACTTAGGTCAGCCATGTCAATATACATGCTGCCTCGTTCTGCAATAATGTTTTTTCTGCCGGCCAAATCGTCGCCCAAAAGTACGTCAAATAAATGGGCGGTTTTTTCCGCATCGTGAGGGGTAACTTTTATGAGCCGTCTGGTGGCAGGATTCATCGTGGTGAGCGACATCATTTCGGCGTCGTTTTCACCAAGACCTTTGGACCGTTGGATGGTGTGCTTTTGATTGCCAATGGTCTCGAGAATGGTTGCCTTTTCGTTTTCGTTATAGGCAAAATAAGTATCGGACTTGGTATTGATTTCGTAAAGAGGGGTTTCGGCGATATACACATACCCTTCGTTAATGAGGGTGGGGGTGAGACGATAGAGCATGGTTAAAATCAAGGTACGAATTTGGAATCCGTCTACATCCGCATCGGTACAAATGATGACTTTGTTAAAACTCAAATTGTTGATATCAAAATTGGATAAGTTTTTGTTGCTCTTGGATTTGACTTCCACGCCGCATCCTAAGACTTTTAACAAATCCACAATAATTTCGCTTTTGAAAATCTTATCGTAATCGGCTTTTAAACAGTTTAAGATTTTACCACGAACGGGGATGACCGCCTGGAAGGCTGCATCTCTGGCCTGGACGCAAGCACCCATAGCGGATTTTCCTTCCACGATAAAGAGTTCTCGTTCGTTAGGATCGTGGCTACGGCAGTCGTTGAAGTTCGATGGACGGGAGGTAAAGTCACTGCTCTTTTGCAGTTTCTTTTTAATATTCAGCCGTTCGGCTTCCGACTTTTCACGGCTGCGCTTGTTGATGAGAACTTGACCGGTTAGCTTGTCGGCTTCCATTTTGTTTTCCACAAAATAGACTTCTAAGTTATGCCGCAAAAACTCGGTCATAGACTCTTGAATGAACTTGTTTGTAATGGCCCGTTTGGTTTGGTTTTCGTAAGAGGTTTGGGTGGAGAAAGAGGAGGAGACAAACACGAGACAGTCTTGGACATCCTGGAAGGTGATTTTGCTCTCGTTTTTGTTGTATTTTCCGTTCTGCTTTAAGTAATTGTCAATCTCTGCCACAAAAGCAGATTTGACAGCTTTTTCGGGAGATCCACCGTGTTCAAGCCAGCTGGAGTTATGGTAGTATTCTAAACAATTGGTTTTGTTGGAAAAACAAACGGCGACTTGGTATTTGACTTTGTATTCTTCTTTGTCGGCACGGTCACGACCTTTTCGTTCAGCCGACCACACTTGAATATCGGTCATGGCATCCTCGCCGACCATTTCGCGCACATAGTCTTCTACACCGTGTTCATAAAGGAATTCTTCTGTTTCAAAGGAACGGCCGTTTTGCCAACGAAGGGTAAAGAGCACGTTGGGGTTGACAACGGCTTGCCGTTTTAAGATGTCTTGGAAATATTCTCTCGGTACCGCAATATCGGTAAAGACATTTAAGTCTGGTTTCCAGCGAATGGTGGTACCGGTATCTTTCTTGGGATACGGCTCTTTTTGAAGACCGCCGATGTTTTCGCCCTTTTCAAAATGAAGCGTGTATTTGGTGTTATCGCGATGAACTTCCACATCCATATATTCGGAGGAGTATTGGGTGGCACAAGCACCAAGACCGTTTAAGCCAAGGGAGAACTCATAGTTTTCTCCTTGGTTGGTGTTGTATTTACCACCGGCATACATCTCGCAGAAGATGAGTTCCCAGTTGAAACGATTCTCTTTGGGGTTGAAGTCTAGAGGGACACCACGTCCTGCGTCTTGTACTTCAAAGGAATTATCTTCAAAACGGGTGATGGTAATTTTCCGTCCATACCCTTCCCGGGCTTCGTCAATGGAGTTGGAAAGAATTTCAAAAACAGCGTGTTGGCATCCTTCGAGTCCATCGGATCCGAAGATAACCGCCGGGCGTTTCCGCACACGGTCGGCGCCTTTGAGCATCGAAATACTTTCGTTACCATACTCGGCTTGTACTTTTTTTGCCATGAATTGAACCTCACTTTTGCTAATAGGATAAATTTTAGGTTGTCATTCCACCGTCAACGGCGAGAACTTGGCCAGTAATGAAACTGGCATCCGGAGAGAGTAGAAACGCAACGGCACTGGCTACATCGGCGGGAGACCCAATACGGCAAAGAGGGGTCTCGTCGCTGAGCGACCGCAAGTCTTCATCCGATAGGTGGGCGTTCATAGCGGTGTCAATGACACCGGGGGCAATGCAGTTGACCGTAATGCCGGAAGGTCCCACTTCTTTGGATAAGGCTTTGGTAAATCCAATGAGAGCCGATTTGGCGGAAGAATAGGCCACCTCATAGGAGCCTCCGGTAATGCCCCACATAGAGGAGATGTTTACAATTCTTCCACTGTGTTCTTTTAACATATAGGAAAGGGCGGCACGACTGCAGTAAAACGCACCGTCGACATGAACGGCAAACATATTGTGCCAGTCATCCGCCGTGGTTTCGGTTAAGAGTTTTTGTTGGGAGATGCCCGCGTTATTCACAAGCACATCGCAATTGCCAAAGTGGTTAACACAGGCATTGACTAAAGCATCGGCTTGGGCTTCGTCTCGCAAATCGGCCTTCCAGACAAATACGGGGGCGCCTAACGATTCTAATTCTTCTGCCAAACGTTCCACAGGTTCTCGGTGCTGAAAATAATGCAGACAGAGATTATAGCCTTCGACGGCAAGTTTTCTGGCGATTGCTTGTCCGATTCCACCGGATGCGCCGGTAATAATAGCGGTTTTCATTCTATCACCTCACAAAAGAGTCTGTAATAGTTTTGTGTAAAAGGAGAAGGCACTGGGGACGGCATAGGTACCTTGAAGTTCCTCAAAAGTCGCCCAGCAGTAAGGATTTATAACTGTAAAAGGTTTTACCTTTACATAGATACCTGATAGTTTCCATTGCTTATGGGAGAAGGTATGGGTGGTGTTGGGAAGAACTTTTTCTTCTAAAAAGGACTTTGGTAAGAATTTTATTGCAGTTTCCTTGTTTTCCATATTGGGATATTCCCATAACCCGGCTAATAGCCCCTTTTCGGGACGTTTGTGAAGAAGTACACGGGGGATTTTTTCATCGGTAACCACTAGATAGACGGTGCGATGTTCGATGGTTTTTGCTAGTGATTTTTGCCGAATAGGAATTTGCTGAGCTGTGCCGGCTTTGTGAGCTTTACAAATAGAGACAAAGGGACAGGCGGAGCAATGGGGTATTGTGTTTGGCAAACAAAGGGTTTCGCCTAGTTCCATAACGGCTTCGTTGAAAAGGCCTGGTTGATCTTTTGGTAAGACCTTATGGACAATGGCTGCCAATTCTTTTTTATTGTTAGGGTCTAGTACGTTTTTCTTGTAGCCGGTTAGTCTTGCAAAAACACGAAGGACGTTCCCATCAATAGCAGGGACAGCTTCTTGAAAGGCAATGCTGGCAATAGCACCGGCGGTGTAGTCTCCAATTCCCGGTAGGGTTTTGAGAGTCTTGTAATCGAAAGGAAATTGTCCTTGGTAGTGGTCGACGATGAGGCGAGCGGTTTTTTGTAAGTTTTTTGCCCGACTATAGTACCCGAGTCCTTCCCATACTTTTAAGAGAGTTGCTTCGTCTCCATCGGCTAAATCCTGCAAAGTGGGAAAACGTTTCATAAACTCTTCGTAATGGGATAAGGCGGCTTCCATACGGGTTTGTTGTAGCATCACTTCCGAGACCCATATTTTGTAAGCGTTTGGGGATTCTCGAAAGGGAAAGGAGCGCTTGTTTTTTTGAAACCAAGTTAGTAAGGCGGGTATTTTTGCAGAAATGGATTGCATACGATACTCCCTTATTGTCCCTGTTTGTCTTTGAGTTCCCGTTCGGCTTGGGGCAGACGCAAGTAGATAGGAAGAAGCTCTGCAGGGGTTAAGGTATCCCCTAAAAGGATTTTTTCTTCAGCGGCAAAGGCCACGCCAATGGCATCGGGATAACGAATGGAGAGAGGAGCTAGATGTAAGCAGTCAAGCTCAGACATCCAAGCGGTATAACACATCTCCGCCCCATCTCCGAGGAGAAGGGTGGGACGATTTTGTTCTTGTAAATATTGTTTGACCTCTTGGGAGGGCACCGCTTTATCGGGTTGCAGACGGGTAAGAACCCCGTCTTTGAGTTCAAAGAGGGCGGTGTACACTTGCTGGCAACGGGCATCCATTAAAGGACACACAAAACCATCAAAAGGTAAGCCTTTGGCTAAATGGGCAATTCCTTCTAGGGTGGATACGGAAATACAAGGAATGTTGTCCGCAAAAGCCAGTCCTTTTGCAGCAGCTACGCCGATGCGCACACCGGTAAAAGAACCGGGACCAGCGGCGATGGCAATATAATCCATTTCCTTTAAAGTGAGGTCTGCATTGGAAAGGGTTGACTGTACCATTGGCATAAGGGTGCGGCTATGGGTTAGATTAGCATGGATAGCACTGCGGGAGAGAATTTGACCGTCTTCGGTAACACAGCAAGAGGCAGCGGTGGTAGAAGATTCTAAAGATAGTATTTTCATGAAACTCCCTCCAAATCAATTTGCCGGCTGGAATCGGATAGTTTGGTAATTCGCACACGGATGGATCCTTCCGGAATGGCGGCTTCAATGTTTTCGCTCCATTCGGTGGCGACAATGTCCCCAGCATCGATGTATTCAAAATAATCGGTGGAGTATAAGTCTTCCCAACTGGTAATGCGATACATATCAAAATGAACAAAGTTTGGTTTTCCCGGATAGACGTGGGCTAGGGCGAAGGTAGGACTTTGGGCTTCTGCTTTCGGAGAAAGGATTGAGGCCATACCCCGAACGAAAACGGTTTTGCCCATTCCCATATCCCCATAGAGGGCCACAACCTGTCCACCGTGCAAGGTTTTGGCAAGTTCGCGACCGATTTCTTCGGTCTCGTTTGGAGAGTGGGTAATATACCGTGTTTCCATAAGGGCAAAATCCTTTCTGTAGTATTTTTTGACCGTTTTTTACGAGAAAAAACCATACATATTGTAGTATAGCATAAAACCGCAAAAAATGGTAGTCTTTTCTCTTGATTTGAAGGTGTAAAATGATATAATGAAGGAAATGCGTAGAAAGAAGGTGATAGCATGCTCAAACGAGAGAAAAAGTACGGACATTTCGGGTTTTTTGTTAAGAATTCGGACATGCCCCTTTTGACGTTTTGCATCATCGCCTCCCTCTATGGTTGCTTACTGGTATACTCTTCCATTGTGGGAGAGGGAGGAAGCATTCGAAGTTGTCTTGTTCAGTTTATCTGCTCGGCACTGGGAATTCTGATTGCGATGTTTATTTCGCAGCTTGATTATGTGGATATATGTAAAATTTGGTATATTTGGGCAGGCATTGCGGTCTTTCTTGTGTTGTTGACATTCACCCCCCTAGGGTTGAATGTAACCGGAACAGACGATACGGCATGGCTTGGATTCCCCTTTAAGAATCCGAAGATTACCTTCCAGCCTTCTGAACTATTAAAGATTGCGTTTATTATTTCGTTTTCGGTCCACTTGGATAAAGTGAAGGAAATGATTAACCGTCCTCTAGTTTTGTTATTCTTGTGCTTGCATGGTGGATTTGCTACCGGGCTAATTGTGCTACAAGGAGACGACGGAACCGCTTTGGTATTCTTGTTTATTTTTGCAGCGATGCTGTTTGCGGCCGGACTACATTGGGGATATTTTCTTGGTGCGTTTGTCGCCATGGGAGCAGCGCTTCCCGTTTTGTGGAGTCATTTGGACACCCAGAAGATTGACCGTATCAAAGCGTTAGTTTATGTGGATGATTATCTGCAAACCGAAGGATGGCAACAAGCTTCTGGTATCTCGGCAATTGGTTCGGGACAGATTTGGGGTGTTGGCTATCTAAAAGGTGGCGGAGAAGGACTTTTTGCCCGTAGCAACGACTTTATTTTTAGTGTTGCGGGAGAAGAATTTGGGTTTATTGGCGCCATTATCCTTTTAGCCATTTTGATTGCGATTATTTGTTGTTTACTACGTACGGCAAAGCAGGTCAGTGATTATAAAGGCAAGATGATTTGTACGGGATTTGCAGCGTTAATTGCGGCGCAATCCATTATCAATATCGGCATGGTTTTGCGACTGCTTCCAGTTATTGGCATCACCCTTCCTTTCTTTAGTGCAGGAGGAAGCTCGGTCGCCACATTATATTTGGGTGTGGGACTTTGTTTGAGTGTTTTCTACCAGAGCAAAACACGAAATTTAAATCGCGGAATGTTTCGAAAATAAGCATAAACAACCGGCAAAAAAATGCCGGTTGTTTGCTTTTTACAAAAAAATAGACAAAATCGCCGTATGTTTCGTTATTCCATACATTGACTTATATTAAAGGGATATTGTAAAATGTTTCGTGGAAAATAATATCATTGGAGGTTTTCAAAATGGGTAGGGTATTTAATTTCTCTGCAGGGCCATCCCAACTCCCCGAAAGCGTGTTAAAAATTGCTGCTTCTGAGATGTTGGACTATCATGGCTGCGGACAATCTATTATGGAGATGTCCCATCGATCTAAAGTGTATGACGACATTATCAAGGAATGTGAATCTCTTCTTCGAACTGTGATGCAAATTCCTGACAACTATAAAGTGTTATTCCTTCAAGGTGGAGCCTCCTCACAATTCGCTATGGTTCCTATGAACTTAATGACAAAGAATGGCAAAGCCGATTATGTTTTAACTGGCGTTTGGGCGAAAAAGGCCTATAAAGAAGCTTCTCGCTATGGGAAATGCCGTGTCGTGGCTAGTTCCGAAGATCAAAACTTCAATTACATTCCCAAACTCAAGAAAGAAGATTTTGATCCGGAAGCGGACTATGTCCATATTTGTATGAACAACACCATCTATGGTACCTGGTATAACGAAATTCCGGATACCGGAGATGTGCCGCTGGTTGCCGATGTTTCTTCTTGCATCCTTTCTCGTCCTATTGATGTCTCAAAATTTGGCGTGTTATACGCCGGTGCTCAAAAGAATATGGCTCCTGCCGGTGTAACCGTGGTAATTATCCGTGAAGATTTAGTGGGACATGCCATGGATATCACACCAACCATGTTCAATTATCAAACACACGTGGATGCCAAATCTATGTTCAATACCCCACCTTGCTATTGTATTTATATCATGAAACTTGTTTTGGAATGGATTCAAAACGAAGTGGGTGGCATTAAAAAGATGGAAACCCGCAACATGAAAAAGCAAAAGGTTATGTATGATTTCTTGAATGATTCCCCGTTCTTTAATCCAACGGTTCCTGCCAAGGAAGATCGTTCTTGGATGAATGCTCCGTTTACAATGGTGAAACCAGAATTAGAAGAGCAGTTTTTAAAAGAAGCAGAGTACTACGGATTCTACAATTTGAAGGGCCACCGTTCGGTAGGTGGTTTCCGCGCATCGATTTACAATGCGATGCCAATTGAAGGCGTTGAAGAGCTCGTATTCTTTATGGATGAGTTCCAACGTCGTAATGCTCCCGAACTCTGCCAAGACTTATAAGGAGTGAGCTTAAGTGGAAATTCTTACACTTAATAAAATTGCCGCTTGCGGCACAGATTTATTTGATGAAAAATATACCGTAGCGGATAACGTGCAAAATCCAGATGGTATTTTGGTTCGTTCGGCTGCCATGCACGATATGGAATTGCCAGAGAGCCTTTTGGCAATCGCTCGTGCGGGCGCGGGTGTCAACAATATCCCGATTGACAAATGTGCAGAAAAAGGTATTGTGGTATTCAATACTCCTGGCGCTAATGCTAATGCTGTTAAAGAGTTGGTTTTAGCCGGCTTGTTACTTGCTTCCCGCCAAATCGTTCCTGCGATTGAGTGGGCAAAGACTTTAAAGGGTAAAGGCGACGAAGTGGGCAAGCTTGTGGAAAAAGGCAAAAGCCAATTTGTTGGTCCAGAATTAAAGGGCAAAAAACTTGGCGTTATTGGTCTTGGCGCCATCGGTGGTATGGTTGCTAATACCGCACAAGAGCTCGGTATGGAAGTGTATGGATTTGATCCATATCTTTCTGTTGAAGCCGCCTGGAGCCTTTCTCGTGGGATCCATCATGCAACTAGCTATGATGAGATTTACAAGGAGTGCGATTATATTACTATCCATGTCCCGTTAAATGACGGCACAAAGGGCTTTATCAATAAGGAAACCATCAGTCAGATGAAAGACGGCGTTCGCATCTTAAACTTTGCACGTGGTGGTCTTGTTAATAGCCAGGATATGTTGGACGCTTTGAAAGAGGGCAAAGTTGCTCGCTATGTGATTGATTTCCCATCGGATGAAATGTTGGATGTGGAAAATGTTGTGGCAATCCCACACTTGGGTGCTTCGACACCAGAGAGTGAAGACAATTGCGCTGTGATGGCTTCCGAAGAATTGATTGATTATTTAGAGAACGGTAACATCCGTCATTCGGTGAACTATCCGGATTGCGTCACTCCTCGTATTACACCTTACCGTGTTGTGATTCTTCATAAGAATGTTCCCAGTACCATTGCTCAAATTACAACCGTATTTGGTAGCAACCAAAACAACATCGAAGGTATGGTGAACAAATCTCGCAAAGAGTATGCTTACACCGTTGTGGATTTGGTAAATAATCCAAATCCAGAAGGTTTAGAAACCATTCGTAATAGTGAAGGTATTATTCGTGTTCGCGTGATTAAATAGATTTAAAAGAAAAGAGAACCCAGCAAAAATTTTTGTGTTGGGTTCTCTTTAAGTTTATTGATTATTGGCTTAGTTTGCGGCTGAAATAATTAGCTGTCTAAGAACAAGCAAATCTTTCATATCAATTGCATCATCAACATTTAGGTTCATTACATTTCGAACTGCAACATCGTAACCAATTAGGTATTGCCTAAATTGAAGAACGTCTTTCATATCAAGCACGTTGTCTCCATTGATATCTCCAGGATAGTCTGCAATAGCAATTACCCCACCTGGAATACCAATGCTGTAATAACGTAATCCATCAATAAGGTAAGCTGGATTCATTTCTGGCAAACAAGCCAGGACAACTTCGCCAGTTCTAGGGTCATATCTTAGGTGGTCAACGTCATAGAAATCAAT
>JAGCZP010000061.1 GCA_017959985.1 Clostridia bacterium
CACACCTCTGGTGCACCAGTTGTCATGCCAATGGCACCGCTGGGCAGCTATGTGTGGATCGGATAAACGCTGAAAGCATCTAAGCGTGAAGCCGGCCTCAAGATAAGATATCCCACTGAGTAATCAGGTAAGACCCCACAAGGACTATGTGGTTGATAGGCAACATGTGTAAGTACAGTGATGTATTCAGCTAGGTTGTACTAATAGGTCGAGGGCTTGACCTTTGTGTGGACAAGCATTTTTGATTCATTTTTGGTAAACTTTTTGATGTACTAGTTTATGGCGAGTTGTACTCGTCGGTTCCCTTGTTTGCTTTCCTTGTATTACAATCGCTTTATTCAGTTTTCAGGGTATACGAAAGAGACGAAACGCTTAGTTTCGTCTCTTTTTTTTGTTGTGTTTTGAGGTTATGTACGATATAATAAAAAGGTAGTTTTAATATAGAATTAGGATGTGAATGAATGGGTAGAAAAGATGGAAGAAGATTAAAACATACGGATCCTATGTATGCAGCTGCCATGCATATTATGGTGGAGAGAAATGATGCTATCAATGCAACGAAGATTTATGTTCCATTAGAGCCGATTCGTAAGTATATTCGGGAACAAAAACGACAAGGCCACGTGCTAAGTCATATGGGAGTTGTGTTAGCCGCTTATGTGCGTACGGTTGCGGAGTTTCCGCAAATGAATCGCTTTATTGTAAATAAACGTATTTATGCTCGCAATGAGATTTCTGTTGGAATGGTCGTCCTTCAGCCCGGCGTGGAAGAGGGAGAAACTATGTCGAAGATGTATTTTGAGAAGACCGATACCGTATACGATGCACAAAGAAAAATTGACGAATATGTGGAACATAATCGTCAAGTCAATGCGGATAACCCAACAGAAAAAATATTAGGTTTTCTATTTTCCGTGCCTGGACTTATTCGTTTCGGTGTGAATTTCATCAAATGGATGGATAAACACAATTTGTTGCCACGTGCAGTCATTGATATGAGTCCATTTCATGAGAGTTTGGTTATTACGAACTTAGGGTCACTACGTTCTAATTCAATCTACCATCATATCTATAATTTTGGTACAACCGGAATGGTTATTGCCATGGGATGCCCAGAAGAAGTTCCGGTACAGAAAAAAGGCGAAATTGTATTTGAACGGATGATTCCGATGGGAATCACTATG
The DNA here is from genome assembly GCA_017959985.1 of Clostridia bacterium. Classification (GTDB taxonomy): domain Bacteria; phylum Bacillota; class Clostridia; order Oscillospirales; family Acutalibacteraceae; genus RGIG426. Next base: position 1,185 of record JAGCZP010000061.1, read on the forward strand.
GATGAACGTCTATGCCATGGAAACTATTATGTAAATGCCTTCCATCGTTTCCAACAGTATATGAAAGATCCTTCTCTTTTGGAAGGACCACCGGAAGTTATTAATGAAGATTGTGATTAAAAAATGGTCTCAAGTGAATTTCACTTGAGACCATTTTTTTGGAGGTCTAGAAAAACCGTAAAAGCGAGACAACTTTTCCAAGCACGGTTACTTCATCAACAATAATAGGTTCAAATTCTAGGTTTTCTGGTTGCAGCCTAACATGTCCATTTTCCCAAAAAACACGCTTAACCGTTGCTTCGTCCCCAATTAAGGCAACAATGATATCTCCGTTATTGGCGACAGGTGTGCGATGGACAATGACAACGTCCTTGTCTAAACTACCAGCATTGACCATACTGCGTCCGGAGACACGCAAAGCAAACATTTCCTCGGGAGGATATTGGGTTCCGGAGTAGGGAACATATTCGTCGGTTTCTTGAACGGCTAAAATAGGGAGACCGGCGGTTACTTTTCCAAGAAGAGGAATCTTCGTGACATTCTCTCCCGGAAGACGAATAGCACGATTTAACCCACTTTCCCGGTTGATATACCCTTCCTCTTCCAAAAGTTTCAAGTAGGCGTGAACGGTTGAAGTGGACTTGATTCCCGTTGCATTGCAAATCTCGCGAACGGAAGGAGGAATGCCTTCGTTTGCACGGTTTCGCACATATTCTAATACTTTTCGTTGTTTATCATTTAAGACTTTCAAAGGGATCACTCCTTAATTGAACATTTGTTCGTCTTTAAGTATTATAGCACCCATAAATGGGATTGTCAAACATTTGTTCACTTTTTATGTTACAAATATTTAAAACTCAGTTCACAAATTTAAAATGAGGATGTGGTATGGTATAGATACAGAAACAAATTGCATTGTTTCTGTAAGCGAGGTAAGAACCCTCCTCAACCCCTCTAAAAAAGGCAAACCCCCTGTGTTTTGCACAGGGGGTTTGTTCTATGTGGGTTACATACTTTCCGGAACGGTAATCTTTAAAAGGGTTAAAGCATTCTTTAAAGTGATTCTTGCAGCATTGCAAAGGGAAAGCCGTGCCTGCATAAGAGGTTCGTCATCGCACAAAACGCGACATCCGTTATAGAACTTGTGGAATAAGGTGGCTAGTTCAATGCTATAGCGCGTAATTTTTGCGGGATCACGGGATAGGGCGGCGGAAATAATTTCGGAGGTAAAGGATGCCAAGAACCGAATTAATTCCTTTTCTTCGGAAGAGTTTAAAAGAGTTAGTTCTTCTTTTGTGCATTTTCTTACGGAAATACCCTCGCTTTCCAGCTTTCTAAAGATGGAGCAGATACGGGCATGTGCATATTGGACATAGTAGACAGGGTTTTGAGAAGATTCTTCAATGGCTAATCCCAAATCAAAGTCCATGCTATTGGTGGCAGAAGTCATATTAAAGAAGAAACGGGCGGCATCGGCGGGGACTTCATCCAGCAAGTCAGCCAATTGGATGGCTTTGCCAGAACGTTTGGACATTTTCACAATTTCGCCATTGCGCATTAAACGAACTAGTTGAACAAGGAGAACCTCTAAGTGTTCGCCTCCGACACCAATGGAGTCTAAAGCGCCTTTCATACGGGCAACGTGGCCGTGGTGATCTGCACCCCAGACATCAATGCAAGTCTCAAACCCACGCATGTATTTATTACGGTGGTAGGCAATATCGGCAGCAAAGTAGGTGGGATTGCCGTTGGCACGAATTAACACATCGTCTTTGAGTTCCAGTTTATCAATGTCTTCTTGGGATTTTCCCTCGGCAAGTAGCTTTTTGGTCATTACTTCTGCATTCTTATACCAAATAGCGCCATCTTTTTCATAGGCCAATCCCTTGTCTTGCAAGATGTTGACGATTTCTTGGATATCTCCATTTTGGTGAAGGGAAGACTCTAAAAACCATTGATCGTAAACAATACGATATTTTTCCAGGTCTTTATGCATCTTTTCTAGGTTGAGAGGAAGGGCGTAAGCAACCAAAGCATCCCGGCGAGTCTTTTCATCTTTTTCTAGATAGGAATCACCGTGAATTTTTGCAAAATTCTGTGCGTGTTCGATAATATCATCGCCGTGGTAGGAATCTTCTGGCAGGGGAACGGCTTCTTCGCCTTTAAATAGTTGTTGATAGCGAATATCTAAGGAGAGGCCGAACTTTTCAATTTGGTTTCCGGCATCGTTGACATAGAATTCTCTCCAAACATCAAAGCCGGCAGCTTCCATAATGGAGGCGAGGCAATCGCCAATGGCACCGCCACGGGCATTTCCCATATGCATGGGGCCAGTGGGGTTGGCAGAGACAAATTCCACCATAACCTTTTTGCCATTCCCAATGGTGGAACGGCCATAGTTAACGCCTTTTTCTAAAATCTCGGAAACCGCATTTCCATAGAAACTGGGAGCAAGGAAAAAGTTAATAAATCCGGCTCCTGCCACTTCCGCTTTTTCAAAATAGGTGTTTTCTAAGGAGAGATTCTCTAATAGAATCTCCGCAATCTTGCGGGGAGGCATATGGAAAGCACGGGCTCCAAGCATGGCGGCATTGGTAGCAAAGTCACCATGGGCACGGTCTTTTGGTTCTTCAATGACAAATTCCGGTAACGTCTCGTTTGGCAGTTGCCCATTGGCAATGGCTGCTTGCAAGGCCGCTAGGATACTGTCTTGTATTTGTTTTTCGGCAAGTGCAATGGTTGTCATGGTTTTTCCCTCTTTTTTACTGTTAGGTTCAAAATATGATGGCTTTTGCCACTCCCCATGGTGAGATAGTAGGAGAGCATCATAGAGCCACCCTCGTTTGTTAATTGGTTGTCGATGGTTTCTGTGGTCACATCCATCGATAAGTTCCCATAAGGGGTTGCATAATCACAAGGAAAGGTTTTCCCTTCTATTAGAACAAAACGAGTAGAATGGGGACCTTTGCGTAAGATTTCCACGCTTTCGTTTATGTGCTGAATGACCACATCGGTGGAAACACCTTCAATGATTTCCGTATAGGAAAGGGTGGTTCCTTTTTCATCAAAAGCGTAGTCGCCAGTAAATTGATGATGAGTTTCTTCCCGCTCGTCATCTAAAAACGTTTGAAAATGAAGGGTTACATCTACGTTCATAGGTCCTCACAGTGTATTTAAATCGACGATTTTGACTTGTTCTTGAACAGGTTTTCCAAGGAAAATCTCTGCGATTTGTGCAAAATCTTTTGGGTGGTCACTGACAAAATACTGGCATTGACCGGATCCGTCTGTGTTTTCTAAGGATAAAGCTTTGAGTTGTTCTTCACAGGCCTTTGCCGCTTCTTCTCCTGCATCAATTAGTGTGACATCATTTCCCATATAACGGGAGATGAAAGAGGATAATAGTGGGAAGTGGGTACAGCCAAGAATAATGGTGTCCACACCGGCTTCTTTGAAAGGCTTTAAGTATCGTTCCACGGTTAGGGTGGTAATGGGGTCGTTATCGTGAATCCAGCCGTTTTCTACTAAAGGAATAAAAAGCGGACAGGGTTGGGAATAGAACTCGGTTTGGGGACGAACGGCTTTTAGTGCCTTGACAAAGGAGCCACTGTTAATGGTAGCGGAGGTTCCTAAAATACCAATTTTCCCGTTTTCTGTGGCATTGGCCGCGGCTTTTGCGGAAGGTTCCACAACACCGATTGCCGGAACGGGCAAAGAGGCCAAAATGTGGGGAGCCACCGAACTGACGGTTCCACAGGCAGCAATGACAAATTTCACATCGTGCTGCAAGAGAAAATCACAGTCTTCTTTGGCATATTTTTCAATAACCGCTTCGCCTCTAGTTCCGTAGGGAACGCGACCGGTATCTCCAAAATAGACAACATTTTCATTTGGCAAACGTTTGAGAATTTGACGTACGGCTGTGAGGCCACCAAGACCAGAGTCAAATACCCCAATAGGTCTTTTATCCATGAGAAACTCCTTTTTAGTTACGATTGAAGTTTTCTAAGATTAAATCTTTATTGTGTTCTTCTGCCCAACGAATGTTCCATTCGCTAGAGAAGAGAAGAATCGGATTTCCACGCAAATCTTGTGCAAGCTTGGTGTCGGAGGTTAAATCTAAGGTTTTTAAATCCATCTCTTTATTGCCTACCCAGCGGGCAAATTGGAAGGTAAGAGGTTCCATTTTTACATCCACATTGTATTCGTTTTTTAGGCGATGTTCTAACACGTCAAATTGCAAAACACCCACAACGCCTACAATAACTTCTTCCATACCGCTATCAGGCTCGGAGAAGATTTGGATGGCCCCTTCTTGCGCAATTTGGGTCATTCCTTTGACAAACTGTTTGCGTTTCATGGTATCAATTTGTCGAACAAGACGGAAGTGTTCCGGCTCGAAAGAAGGAATACCTTCAAAATGGAATTTTTTATTCGGGGCACAGATGGTATCACCAATGGAGAAAATACCGGGATCGAAGATGCCGATAATATCACCGGCAAAGGCTTCTTGGACGGTTTCCCGATCTTGGGCCATTAAGGTTTGCGGTTGAGCTAAACGCATCCGCTTATCCCCTTGCACATGATAGACTTCCGCATCCTTATCAAAGCGTCCGGAACAAATGCGCATAAAGGCAATGCGGTCTCGATGGGCTTTGTTCATATTGGCTTGAATTTTGAAAATGAACCCAGAGAAGTCTTTGTCAAAAGGATCAATGGTTCCACAATCCGCTTGTCGTGGCAAGGGTGGGGAGGTCATGTTTAGAAAATCGCGTAAGAATGGTTCTACCCCAAAATTCGTTAAAGCGGAACCAAAGAAGACTGGAGACAATTCTCCGTGATCCACGGCTTCCTGTGAAAACTCACTGCCGGCACCTTCTAAAAGCTCCATATCTTCTAAGAGCTTTTCGTATTGGTCTGGATCCATGAGATTCTTGGCTTTGGCATCGTGCAAAGCGGCATAGTCTGCATGGGCTTCCTGTTTTCCGTTTTCTCCAGAGAAAACCGCAATTTGTTCTTTGGTGCGGTCGTAAACTCCGCGGAAAATTTTCCCGGAACCAATCGGCCAGTTGACCGGATAGGTTTGAATGCCGAGCACGTTTTCAATTTCTTCTAATACGTCGAGAGGATCTCTCGCTTCCCGGTCCATTTTGTTGATAAAGGTGAAAATTGGAATGTGGCGCATAACACAAACTTTAAACAGTTTCTTGGTTTGCGCTTCCACACCCTTGGATGCATCGATGACCATGACGGCTGTATCGGCAGCCATTAAAGTTCGATAGGTATCTTCAGAGAAGTCTTGGTGACCGGGGGTGTCGAGGATATTGATGCAATATCCGTCGTATTCAAATTGCATAACCGAGGATGTGACAGAAATTCCACGTTGCTTTTCGATTTCCATCCAGTCCGAAACGGCATGTTTCATATTCTTTTTTCCTTTAACCATACCGGCAGCTTGAATGGCACCACCGTATAAAAGGAATTTTTCCGTCAAAGTCGTTTTACCGGCATCAGGGTGGGAGATGATGGCAAACGTTCTTCGACGACGTATTTGTTCTTCAGTTGTTGACATAATATTTCACTCCATATAGTTTTATAGTTTTTTGAGAAAGTGGAGTGACGCTATAATCCCCAAATAGCAGGGACAGCGTATGTCATATACGAAGAGAGACAGAAGGCTACTAAGAGGCACAGAAAACAGGGTTGTAGCCATCGGGGTTTTGCTTTTTCGATTGCTAGCGCAAAGTAGAGAGCCACCACAGGAAGGGTAATGGTTAAGTAGCGGAAATCTTGGGAGCATACGCTGGTGTATTTTAGACAGAAGGAGATAAAACTAATGAGAAGGGATCCTATCAAAATGGTCCACAAAGCGTGGGTGGGATTCTCTTTAAAGTTCTTTTTGTCAAAGGCATTCCAAAGCATGTAGAAAAAGGAAACGACGGCAAGAAAAATGAAGGAGTAGAGAAGGATGTATGCCCATGGTCCTGCTCCGAGGCTGTGTTCGCCAAAAACAGAGGTTTTAAAGGCACTGAGAAAGATATTGGATCCCAGTCCGGGCTCGTCCCCATTTGCCCAACATTGGTAAGGAAAAGCCAATTGTCCGGAAGGAATCGCAAAGAGACGGTGGAAAGGCGAAATATCACCGATGTATTGGCCACTGTTGGGACCAAAATCTGGGACATACAAAATGTTTTGATGAAAGCGGAGAAGATTGCGAATGGGGTACCACATTCCAATTGGAATGGAGATAATACCAAATAAGAGATACTGTTTGATGAGCCGTTTGGGGGTTTTAATGTTCTTTACAAGGCGATAGAGGAATAAGAAAGCATAGGGGAACGCCAAAATGGCTCCTGATATTTTCGCCATCATGGACAAACCGAGAAATAGTCCACAGAAAGCCAGTTGTTTGGTCTTTTGCTCGTTCCACCATTTTACGAGGTAAAGAATGGATAAAATGGCTAGGAAAGAGGCTAACATATCGTTGTTTAAATCGCCACCGACTTGGAAGAAGGTGGGGTGAAAAGCAATGACGCAATCTGCAAGAAAGCGAGTGGAATCTTTAAGTTTTAAGGCCGCAAAAAGACGGTCACAGGTAATCATGGTTAAGCAGGAATAGAACATAGTGAGAAATTGTAATTTTTCCGCAATTTGTTCCGGTTGCAAGCTACCATGACTTAAGAAACGGTATAACAGCCCTGCAAGAATGTGGTGAAGAGGAGGATGATAGAATTGCCAGGTTTCGTTGGTGTCGGGGATGGCTAGGTTGGTCGCAATATATTGAATATACGCCATATGTCCTTTTCCGCTATCGACACTCCAAACGTCATGTTGGCGGACACGATACCCTGTGTAAAAAATGTAACAAAGGCGCACGAAAACACCCGCAATAAAAATGAGGGTAATTGCGGTTTGCCAAGAGAGCATTTTGTTTAGGTACAAATAGACCACAACAAAGAGAAAACCACAGAAAAAGCATAAGCCGACTTTGGCAATGTCATCGGTAGATTTGTCGTTTAAGAATGCGCTTAAAAAACAAACCAAAGCCATCAATAGACAAGGAAGCCAAGTGGTTTCTAGGTCTTTTTGCCATTTTTGTTTTTTTGACAGGGTCGATTCCATATAGGACTCCTTACAGTTGTTTTTCAAACCATGCGACCACGGAATTCACAACGGTTTTTCCGTATTTGTCGCACATTTTTTTGTATTGTTCTTTGTAATTTGGTAAGCGTTTCCCATCGTTATCAAATAAGGCATCCACAATCGTGGGCATTGCCTCATAGGCTTTTTTATTTAACACGCTGGTGTACATTTCTTTGTACCCGGAAAGGTTGGGTAGAGATACTTGAATGTCTTTCCAAGGGGTTCGCAACACCATAACCAGAGAAATGGAAAGCTTTGTGTTTTTAATATCGTCAATAGAGACGGTATAGTAGAGGTCGTAGCCGGTGAGATACCCTTTTTTGTTAAAGGTTAGTTTGATGGTGGTGTCGTTAATGGTGTAGTGCAAATCGTCACGAATGCCACCGGTTAAATACGAAATGGTTCCATCGGAAGTGGTTAATTGATCGGATAACATATCACCACCGACGGGGAGAGAAATCTCCGTATCGTCCCCTTCGTAGGCCACGATGGGGTTGTTAAAAGCGGCTTCGGTTAAATCCGGTAAGAGAAAATAGGCTAGTTCCGGAAGGGCGCTTTGTCGGTCAATGGTTTGGCAATACTTTCCGTCTTTATCGGAATAGTAACGAATGCCATCGGTGTAATACACTTCGTATATGGTTTGTTCCCCATCCTTCATGAGTTCGGCTTTTAGGTGGTCGGTGTAGGAACTGGTGGCAATCTCTAATTCGTCTTCGCTACCGGAGGTGAATTCTTGGGAACGGAAATCCAGCTTTAAACTGGTTTCGGTTTCTTTTTCATCGTTTTGTTCGATGATGTTTCCGGTAAGATAGATATTGGTCCCGCTGTATTTGGAAGCGGCTTTTAATGCTTTTTTATATTTGTCATAGGCCCAAGCAGGGGAGCCTTCTTCGGAAGCACCTTGTTGGTTGCTGACAGTTGGCTCTTCCTGAGAGGTTTCATCTGTAGAGGTCTGTTTGTTGCAGGCTGTCAGGCTACCTAGTAGGAGTAGCAGACAAACTACCAGTAAGAAATAGCGTTTCATTTTGATCACCTTTATTCTGTTTCCGGTTCGTCTTCTTGATCGATGAAGGCATCTACATGCGAACGAATGTAGGATACACAAAGGGTTAAGGGTTCTTCTTTGGCGATGGCTTCCATATAGTGAAGGTGGCAATCGGCCAATGCGTTTTTATCATCGGTATGTTCGAGAGCTTCTTGCAAGGCGTCGGCGCATTTTTCCGCCCCGATTTCTTTGCATCCCGTAACGGCTTGTTCTAAGAAATTCTTGGAGGGAGAGGAAAGCAAATCGGAAAAACTACCGTGGGTTAATTCGTTATGGATAACCCAAACACTGTAGAGAGAGAACCGCTCGGGAGATAAGGTTGGAATGGTATAAAACGGTGCGGGATTGTGCTCGTCTAGTTTGCCGTGAAGATTAGCAATGACAATATCTACCAAATCCGTATCATTGGCCTCTTCGATTTTTTTAGGAGTTAAAATGGCATATTCTTTTTGAAGGCGTTCGGAACGTGCGTTCATTTTGTTTTGATAGTTTTTATTCATCAGCCAACAAACAACGCCCATTAAAAGAAAAAGAATAATAATCCGGACAAGAATTTGGGTGATGTAAGGATCGATTTGTAAGGTAAGCATTTAGTTTTCCACCAATCGTTTATAGATTTCGTTTTTTGCAAGACCGCTTTCGGCTGCAGCTTTTTTTGCTGCCACCGAGAGGGAATCGCCTTCTTCTTGAAATTTCTTTGCCAGTAAGACGGCATCTTCTATGGAAAAAGTTTCAGATGTCTCTTTCCTGGGAGCCCCTTCAATGACCAAAACGTATTCCCCTTTGGGGTCGTGTTCGTAGGCTTGGTCGGTGGCTTCTTGTAAGGTGGAAATTTCCACTTTTTCATGAATTTTGGTTAGTTCTTTGATAAGGGCAATGCGACGATTTCCACCGAGGGTATCGCGTAAATCCCGCAAAGTATAGCGTAGTTTATGGGGGGCCTCATAAAAGACAATGGTTCGGCTTTCGTTTATAAGGGATTCTAGATGCTCTTTACGACTTTTCTTGTTTACACTTAAAAATCCTTCAAAACAAAACCGGCCTGTGGAAAATCCGGAGAGTGCAACAGCGGTGGCTACCGCCGTGGGGCCAGGCACAACCGTTACGGGAATTCCCCGTTCATGGCAACTGCGCACCAAATCTTCTCCCGGATCGGAAATGGCAGGCATGCCGGCATCGGAAACCAAGACAAGTTTTGTTCCGGATTGCATTTTTTCAAGCAATTCTTGTCCACGGTCGTGTTTGTTGTGTTCGAAATAGCTAACGAGGGTTTTTTTGATTTCAAAATGGTTGAGGAGTTTGAGCGTGACACGGGTGTCTTCTGCGGCAATGAGATCGGCTTCTTTTAGCGCTTGAATGGCGCGGGGAGAAAAATCGGATAAGTTCCCAATAGGGGTACCGACTAAAATCAATCCGCCGTGTTCTGTTTTGTCACAAGACATAGCCATCCGCCGTGTTCCTTTCTGTTTATGATTGTAAATCCACAAGCCGTAAGGGCTTTGGTAACATCTTCTTCTCTGGTGTCAATAATGCCGGAAACAATATACACGCCGTCTCTTGCTAAAAACCGGGGTACATCCGGAGACAATTGGATGATGGCATCGGCCACAATATTGGCAACAACTACTTGGTAGGTACCGACCACATCTCTAGCCAAATCGCCTAGCACAATGGTGTAGGCGGGAGGTGCCATATGATTGCGTTGCCCGTTTTCAATGGCGGTTTTGACGGCGGTTTCGTTAATATCAATTCCAAAGGCGGTTTGGGCACCTAGCAACAGCCCAGCCATGGAAAGAATTCCACTTCCACAACCGATATCCAGTAGATTGACACCAGGGGTGATGGTTTCTTCTAAGGTTTCTAGTACGAGTCGTGTGGTATCATGACCACCGGTTCCAAATGCCATTCCCGGATCAATGGTTAGAATGCTTCGATTGCCAACAACGGTTTCATCTGGTGTCTCCCAAGAAGGGCAGATGAGAAGTTTTTCACCAACCGGTAAAGGATGGAAGTATTGTTTCCAATTGTTGGCCCAATCTTCTTCTTTGAGTTGTGCGGTATTAAACTGGAAAGAGAGATTTTCCGCTTGAAAACGCTCTTCTAAATATTGCATGGTTTCAAGAGGATTTTCTTTTGGGGATACATAGATATGCACAATGGCTTTGCTACGGTCACTAGCTAGAAGTTTCTCGTCAATTAAATCAACATGGGCAATTTCCATGACGGCAGTTTCTAAATCACTGTAGTCTTCCACATACACTCCATCCGTGGTAATCATACAGGCAATGGAAGTGGCTAAGTCCACTTGATTTTGTGGAACAATTACTTGAAGGTCCGTCCAATCCATGGAAAGTGTTCTCCTTTAAAGGTTTAAACTTTTGAAAAGATTTAAACATACATAATCAATTTATTATAGCAATATCTCACATTTTTTTCAACAAAAATAAATAGGGACACTCGTTAAAGTGCCCCTATGCCATTTTGCTATTCGGGGAGAACAGAATAACAAAATGGAGACGACTAGATTTGTTCTTTGACAAAAGCAATTTGTTTTTCAACGGAGGAGAGTCCTGTACCACCTTCGCTGATTCTCTTTTGCACACAAGTTTCTAGAGAAATGGCCTCGTAGACATCCTTTTCAAACAAATCGGAGACGTGTTTGTAGTCTTCGAGAGGGTAGTCTTCCAAGGTGGTGTTTTTTTGAATGCAATCGGAGACAATTTGTCCGGAAATTTTATATGCAGAGCGGAATGGAAGACCTTTGCCTACAAGATAATCGGCCAAATCGGTGGCATTGATAAAGCCCTTTTGTGCGGCTTTTTTCATGTTGTCCGGTTTGGTTTTTAAGGTATCCACCATACCGGTGAAAATGTCTAAACACATCTTAACGGTATCCACCGCATCGAAGATGCTTTCTTTATCTTCTTGCATGTCTTTGTTATACGCGAGAGGCAAGCCTTTTAACATGGTTAAAGTTGCCAATAAATCGCCATACACTCTTCCAGTTTTTCCACGGACCAGTTCGGCCATATCGGGGTTTTTCTTTTGTGGCATAATCGAGGATCCGGTTGTAAAATCATCGGATAATTCCACAAATTGGAATTCCCAGCTAGACCAAAGAATGATTTCTTCCGAAAACCGTGACAAATGCATCATAATGGTGGAGAGGCATGAGAGCATTTCAATACAAAAGTCCCTGTCTGAAACGCCATCCATCGAATTAAGGCAAATGGTATCAAACCCTAGTTTTGAAGCTTCGTATTGCCGGTCGGTTTGGTAGGTGGTTCCTGCCAAAGCACAGCTGCCAATAGGAGAAACATTCATCCGTTTTTTGCAGTCAGCCAACCGGTCGCAATCCCTCAAAAGCATCATGGCGTAGGCCAGAAGATGATGAGCAAAATAAATTGGTTGTGCCCGTTGTAAATGGGTGTATCCGGGGACAATGACCTCTTTGTTTTGTTCGG
>JAGCZP010000062.1 GCA_017959985.1 Clostridia bacterium
AAGACACGCGCCTGTAGCTCAGCTGGATAGAGCATCTGCCTTCTAAGCAGAGGGCCAGGGGTTCGAATCCCTTCAGGCGCGCCATTTTTTGCCTTATATGGTGGGCGTAGCTCAGTTGGTTAGAGTGCCAGGTTGTGGCCCTGGAGGTCGTCGGTTCGATTCCGATCGCCCACCCCACAAAAGAGCCTATATTGGGATATAGTCTAACGGTAGGACAGCAGACTTTGACTCTGTTAGTGTAAGTTCGATTCTTGCTATCCCAGCCATCGTGTCTAAGGGGCACGAACAAAAACGATCTGATGTTTCAGGTCGTTTTTTTGTTGCCTCGGAGGACCTCGTTGTGACACTTTTTTATCTTTACTTTTTATGTATAAAGGGGTATAATAGTGTTTGTGGTATACCATAACCACAAGATATGGTGTTTTTATCAAAAAAGGAGTTGCAAGCATGAATTGTCTTTCAAACAGTAGCAAGGTAGGATTTATTGGTGCTGGCAACATGGCAGGAGCGATGATTCGCGGTCTTCGTAAACAGGGACTTGCAAAGGATTGCGTTGTTGCGTTTGATGTAGATAGAGAAAAGCTACAAGCCTTGGATGGGGATTGCGGCATTACCATCGCGGATACGGCAGAGGCATTAATCACTATGTCAGAAACCGTTATTTTGGCGGTAAAGCCTCAAATGCTCGCAACGGCTTTAGCAGAAGTCAAATCCTTGTTTGAGGAGCAAAAACCGTTAATTATTTCCATTGCAGCTGGAACATCCATAGAAACCTTGCAAGGCCTATGCGGTGAAAAGGTTCCGATTATTCGTGTAATGCCCAACTTAAACGCAACGGTGGGCGAGGCCATGTCGGCGTTTTGTGGAAATGCTTTGGTAACCGATAAAGAGAAGGAAACGGCGACAGCCATTTTATCATCCTTTGGAAAAGTGACACAGCTTCCAGAAAACCAATTTGCCGCATATTCGGCATTGGCAGGCTGTTCTCCCGCATACACCATGTTATATATGGATGCTCTGGCGAGTGTCGGCGAAAAGTATGGCATTGATCGTCAAACTTCCTTGCAAGTGGTTGCTCAAGCGGTACTGGGTACTGCTAAGTTGCTCGCCGAGAGTGGCGAGGAAACCGAGACATGGATTACCCGTGTGTGTTCTCCGGGCGGCACCACGATTGAAGGGATTAAATCGCTTCGAAACAACGACGTGAAATCGCAAATACAGCAGGCGGCTGAAGCGAGTATCGCCAGAGATTTGGAATTGCAAAAGAAATAAGGTAAGGAGGGCACAATATGCGTGTTATAACTGGAAGTGCTCGCGGTGTGAGAATGGAAACGCTGGAAGGGGAGGCAACCCGTCCCACAGCGGATCGTGTAAAACAAGCCTTATTTAACAGTATACAATTTGATATTGAAGGTCGTGCGGTGCTGGATGTGTTTGCAGGTTCCGGACAACTGGGAATTGAAGCGCTGAGCCGTGGCGCAGACAATTGCATTTTTTTAGAGAGCAATCCGGACGCTATCACTGTTATAGGAAAGAATTTACGTGCAGCAAAACTCTTTCAAAAGGCGACCGTGTTGACAGTGGATGCACTGGCTTTTTGCAGACGCACAAACGATACCTTTGATATTGTTTTTATGGATCCACCGTATGCGTCTAATTATGTGGAAGAATTACTTCCTGTGTTGGCACCGAAAATGAACGTGGGTGGAACCATTATTTGTGAAACCGATGCAGAAAAACAATTACCGGAGCGGGTGGAAGATTTTGTGATTGCCCGGTCTCAAAAATACGGAAACACGCGGTTGTGGATTTACAAGCGTGAATGAAAGGAGCGATGGGGTTGAGAAGAGCGGTTTGCCCAGGTAGTTTTGATCCCATAACCCATGGCCATTTGGACATTATTCGTCGAGCGGCAGGGCTGTTTGATGAATTGATTGTTTTGGTCATTCAAAACAAAGATAAAAAATGCATGTTCTCCTTAGAAGAACGTGCGGATATGATTCAACGAGTGGTAAAAGACATTCCCAATGTAAAAGTGGATGTGGGAGATGGCTTGCTCGTGGATTATTTACGGGAACACGATGCTTCCGTTATTGTAAAAGGCCTGCGAGCCATGTCGGATTTTGAATACGAATTCCAGATGGCGTTGACCAACCGGCAATTATACGAAAAAGCGGAGACGGTGTTTCTAACCACATCCATTGAACGGATGTATTTATCCTCCAGTATAGTTAAGCAGATTGCCTCGTTTGGTGGAGATATCTCCACTTTGGTACCTGCTGAGATTATAGATGAAGTTATGGAAAAAGCAGAAAAGGAGAATGAAAAATGAATGTTGAAGAATTATTAGACAAGATTGATGATATGGTTGACAAAGCATTATCAGTCCCGTTAAGCCGTGGCAAGTGCCTCATTGATGCTGATGAACTTCGCGATGTCTTAGATGATATTCGTGCCCACTTACCATCAGAGATTCGTCAAGCCAAAGCGATTGTTAGTGATCGTAATCAAATTATTGACGATGCGAAAAACGAATCGGAATCCATTATTAAGGATGCGGAGAGACGCAGACAAGCAATGATTGAAGAGACAGAAGTGTATCGTGTGGCGCAAGAGAAAGCTACCGAAACCATTAACGCTGCGAGAGAAAATGCTCGTGAAATGCGTAATGGAGCAAGAGATTTCGCAGAAGATCTTCTTAAGAGAACAGAAGAAGCATTGGTTCTCAATACTTCGGAAGTCCGTCAAGCTCGTCAATCTCTTCGTACGCAACCAAAAATCGATATTTCTGAAGAATAATTGGGAATACAAAAAAGCCACTTAAAAAAGTGGCTTTTTATTTTGGAAGAGAATAAAGAACAACAAAAGAAGTTGATGGCACAAAAATGCGAGTTACTTTCTTGTTTGTGTAGAAACTCTTCCTAGTATATGGAGCTGGTGAACGGACTTGAACCCCTGACCTGCTGATTACAAATCAGCTGCTCTACCAACTGAGCTACACCAGCGCTTGCAAACGCTATGATAGCATATACAAGTCTTGATTGTCAAGAAAAATTATCCGACAAAATCGCCGATATCGCCTACTAAAGAAGCGCTTCTTGTAGCACCAATATTGTTGATGAAAATCACATCTTTAATCTTGTAATCGGAGACAAATTTTGCCAGTTTCATTTTGGTATAATACCGATAGTCTACCACGTAAACGTGTTTGTAATGGTCTACGAGGAACGGAACAAAAGCATTACCAAAAGATTCTTTGATGACTAAGGCATTGCCACCATCGGATCGACTGTTGTTGGTAATCTGCGTGAAAGCATTGTCACCGCCAATGAAGGTGTTATATTTGGAACTCTTGGCCCAATTGGATACGTTTTGAATGACGTGCCAGTTTGTTTTATTACCGTTGGAATCGGCAAAGAACATACTAGTGTCACTGGCAGGATAATAGGCAACACAAACGTCTTCTTTTAGGGTGCTAAGACCCGTGGAAGAATAGAAACTTCCATAAAAGCCATCAAAGGCAATGGTTTCGTAAGAGGAGAGAGCTTTCGGAGAAGCTCCTTTCACTTTCATGAATTCTGCATAAGCATAGTAGGCAGCACGGGCTGTCCAGTGATGATCGGTATGAAAATACAAATACTCTTTATTATGAGAACGAAGGGTATCTAAGATGGAAACGGTCTTTACGTTCTTATTCATCTTTCCGTACATATAATTGATGGCGGTGGATTGTTCGGAACTGTTAACCGCTTTTCGCACATCGGCAGGAAGCATGACGCCAATAGCGGTGGGAACCACGATATCATAAACGTTGGCCTTCCCGGCTAATTGGTTACCAGCTTTGTTAATGTAGGAAACATAGTTGTCGGCCGTGGTCTTTGAGAAGTAATAATATTCAAAGGCTGTGTGACCGGCAATAAGTAGCCCATTGACATTTTTGCGTGCGGTCGAGGTGGTAATGGTGTCGTTGAAATTATCATAATCACTCGGTTTTGTGTTGGCATTTTTTCTTGTGGTAGCCAAGGTGGTCTTTTTGGTTGTTGGCTTGGTTACGGATAGGTTTTCATACCAAACATAGCGAATGTCATCGCCAATTTTTACTTTATTACAACCATTGTCTCCTTTGGCAATGACATAAATGGATTCGCCGACTTTCATGCGACGTTCGTATTTGGCATCGTCATAAGGAGCATAGCGGACCGTTCCGTTATTGATTGCGTAATAGGTCTTTTGCACATCGGTAAACTTTACCGATTTTTTGGTGGTGGTTGTCTTTTTCTTTGTGGTTGTGGCACTCCCACTGGACTTCGTGCCAGCAGTTTTTTTGGTAGTGGTTGTGGTAGGAGCTTTGGTAGTTGTCGTCGATGTGGTGGTTTGCGTGGTGGATGTGGTGGTTGATGTAATAGTTGTTTGAGCGATTGTGGTGCTTTCTGTGGTGGAATTGGATGCAGGGGACGATAGGTTACATCCTGCAAAAGAAATTAGCAAAATGCCACAGATAGCCACAAGAATTGTTCGTTTCAAAGAAATCACTCCCTCGGAAAATCAATCGTAGCATAAAACCATAAAAATGGCAATAAAAAATATAAGAAAATACGGAGAAATCCCTTGTTTTCACTTGAAAAAATGGACTTAAAAACATATAATATCTATGTATGAAATTCATTAGGAGGAATGCAGTAATGAATATTTTAACAACAGGTGGTGGCGGATATATTGGAAGCCATACCGTATTGGAATTATTGAATGCTGGTCATAACGTAACCGTTTTGGATAACCACTTAAATTCGGATCCGGAAGCATTAAGACGTGTTCGTAAAATTACTGGAAAAGAAATCAATGAGGTCGAGGGCGACGTTCGCGATTACGATTTGGTTTTGAATACTTTATACGATTATCAAATTGATGCTGTTATTCACTTTGCAGGACTAAAATCGGTTGGTGAATCGGTTAAATTCCCGCTAGAGTATTATGACAACAATGTTGGTGGAGCCATTACCCTTCTTCGTGCTATGGAAGAGGCTGGTATTCGTCGCATGGTCTTTAGTTCTTCTGCTACGGTTTATGGGGATTTAAATCCTTCTCCTTTGGATGAAAAAATGCCTTTAGGGGATACCACCAATCCTTATGGAACAACAAAAGCCATGATCGAACGGATTATGAAAGATCTTTGCGCATCGCATCCGAAATGGTCTTGCACCATCCTTCGTTATTTCAACCCTGTGGGAGCTCATGAATCGGGAATGATTGGTGAGGATCCTTCTGGCGTTCCGAACAACTTGATGCCTTATGTTTCTCAAGTTGCTATTGGTAAGAGAGAATGCTTAAATGTTTTTGGTGACGATTATGATACACCAGACGGAACTGGCGTACGTGACTTTATCCATGTCGTGGATTTGGC
>JAGCZP010000063.1 GCA_017959985.1 Clostridia bacterium
GGACTTGCTTATTTTATCCATAACTACAGTTTTATATTCCACGAGATGCAATTCAAGGCGCCACCTCTTCTGACGGCTTCCAGTGCTGGTATACCGATTACATTGCAATCGGGCAAAGCTTTGCTGATTTGCTCCAGAGCTTGTTCGTCCTCTTCGAGTCCCAACTTCGTAACGAGAACCAGCTTTCCTATTTGCAGGAAATTGATGTAAGCCCAACTGCGAGCATGAGGCCGTTTGTTTTGGTACTTCAAAAGGATTACTTCGAAGTGTTTTTCTAACGCTTTGCGGAAACGACTATAGTAATATGGTGAGATTTCATCGTAATTCGTCAACAACACTTTACCATCGCCAGCATAATGGATAATGCCATCACTATGTCCAAACTTTTCTTTGTGGTCCCACGGCAGAAACAGCATGTTACATTGGAAAGCATCCTTGAGGATCCGTTCCACCTCGGAACGCGTTTTGCCCTTGTTCTCGACGAACACCTTCTCCGTCATCACGATGGCGTCACCACATTTCACCACATTGCCTCCATCCAACACAAGGTCAATAGCGACGGCTTTTTGCAGTAGGTGTTGAAGGTGGTTTTTACCAGCACGAAACACTTTCTCAGGGTTGGTTTGAAGGTGAAGAGCGTCCTCCAAATAGTTGGGTGTGTATTTATAAAACACGAAGCGATCTTCTTCGATTTGGATAGGCATAAAGTCACGGCACCAGATGTCCTTGGTTTCAGAAGAGTAGGCATAAGGAATCCAGTTCTCATTTAATGCTTCTACAAGGTGCTTGTTCAAAACAGGGCATTTTTCTGGTAGAATGCTGGAGAAATAAACGGTGTTGGTTAGGTTGTCGGTGAGCATTTTGAATCGAATCTGTGATAGTATCTAATGGAATCTTTAGCTTCCCCTTTCACATAATCCCACGTACTGTTTTCGAATTTGTTCTTTTGGTTGTTTTCGTCTAGCAATCGTTTGTCAAAGAAGCACCATGGGACATCTTGCGTTTTCTTATCTTTATACGTAATGCCATATCTTGTGATAGGTGGATCACATATAACACAATTATTCTTTTGATATAGTTTCTCTTCTACACTAAGTTCTACTACTTTAGGCATTTTTTCCTTCTTGGTGCATGCATTTAACACCTCGTTTAAACAAAGCAAAGGTCCAGTGACATACTTGTTGCCTGTTTTAGCAACATCAATCAAACTTCTAATCAAAATGCCACCAAATTTACCATCTTTAAAGTTGCTATTAAAGCAAATGTCAAAGCCACTATAATGGAAGAACAATTCGCCCGCTTCTCGATTATCTCGCGGATATGTTCTCTCGTTCCAAATTTTATTGAAGTTTTTCTTGTCATAATAGTAAAACTCGATTTCGGCAAAGTAATACTTCTTATCTCCACATTGGAGACCGAAGTTCTTCAATAAAGTTTCTGCAATGCTTTTAAAGGATTCTTGAATGTTGTTTTCATTCATGTCCTTGCATTTTTTCTGGATTTCGTTTTTAATGTTCATAGGTTTTAGTTTTGAATTTGCAGCAAAAGTAGAGAGTTGAATTGAATGCATTGCAAGAAAATTTGTTAAACTTTGTTAAAAATTTTCGAATATTTATTTACAACATAAATAACTAATCGTTATACAATTATTTTCTA
>JAGCZP010000064.1 GCA_017959985.1 Clostridia bacterium
CTCATTTCTTACTCTTGGAACATCATGTGGTTAGACGTGGTGATGGTGTTACCTATCTGCGTTTTAGGGTTTGAAAAATTAATGCGTGAGAAAAAGCATCTTCTTTATGTATTGACGCTTGCCTATGCGCTCTTTAGCAACTACTATATCGGTTTCATGCTTTGCATTTTCTTAACGCTTTATTACATTGCCCACTTAGTTTCTACCGATCAAACCGCGAAGGATGCGGCCAAAGGATTTTTCCGTTTTGGTTTTTATTCGGTTTTAGCCGGCATGTTAGCCGCTTTCGTGCTTTTGCCAATTGCCCTTTCTTTGGGACACACCTCGGCGGCCGACGGTGGATTTGTGGATTGGAAAACCAATTTTGATTTCTTAGATTTAATCGGACGGCATCTGTATGATGTGTCTCCGACTATCCGTTCCGGCAATATGCCGAACATCTATTGTGGCTTGCTAGCGGTATTCTTGTTACCAATCGTTGCTACACTCAAATCCATTCCGGTCAAACGTCGCGGAGCCCTGTTAGGGTTATGGGCAGTCATGGCACTCAGCTTAACCATTACAAACTTCGATTTGTTCTGGCATGGCCTGCACTCCCCGAACGATTTGCCTTATCGTTTCTCCTTTGTGTATAGCTTCTCTTTACTCCTCATCGCTTATGAAGCCCTTATTCGTGTCAAAGAGTGGCAACCAAAACAGGTTGGATTTACCTTGTGTGGTGTCATTGTTTACATTTTTATGGAAGAAAAATTTGGCGATGGGACTTACAGCTTCAAGTCTTTGTATTTAAGCCTCGCTTTTATCGTCATTTATGCGGTAATTACGCTACTCATTAACAACAAGAAACTCCTCAAAGAAGCCGGGTACAGTTTCTTAATGCTAGTGGTGGTGGGCGAAATGCTCACCTCTAGTTGCGGATCCTTTATTAAGCTTAACCAAAATGAGTATTACACCGCGCACTTTGATTACACCGATAACGCCATTACCGAAGTAACCGCCAGTGCGGTAAAAGAAATGGAAAAACTTGGCGATGCGGAAGCGGGCGAATTTTACCGTTTAGAAGTGCTGCCAAGACGCACTTGCGCAGATACAGCGCTCTTTGACTATAACGGCATTACCATTTTTGCTTCCAGTAACCGTCATGAAGAGACCCGGTTTATGGGAAGCCTTGGCTATGCGGTAAACGGTGTTAACAGTTTCCTCTATCATTTCTTTGTGCCATTTAGTGATGACCTTCTAGGCATTCGTTATGTGGCCATGAACGATGAATTTACTTCTACCAAACAGCTGAAAGAACGGATGAACGTTTCCTTAGACGGCAACAGCTACACCATTTACGAAAACACCGATGCGTTGTCGGTCGGCTATTTTGTGGATAGCAATATTAAGAGTTTCAATTACGATTATTACAATCCATTTGAGAGCAACAACACCCTCGGCAGTTACATGACCGGTAACTACGGGAGCATCTATGAGTATCAACAAGTGACCGCCGGCGAATCGGGTGGCGTGAGCGGCACCTACAGTGTCTCGGTTGCTTCCGGCACCAGCGATTTCAAAGTAATCCCCAGTCGGGCAGGTAGAATGTATCTCTATGTGGATTGCCGTGCTGCCGAAAATATCTCGGCTACTATGTACTATAACGGAAGCAATGGGACCCAAACCAGCAATTACTGGAGTTGCGCTCCATACGAACCCTACATTATCGATGTGGGTAATGTGGATACCGACGACGAACTGGATGTGACCATTGAAGCCAAGAGTAGCTGCGGTGGTAACGTGTATGCGTGCATTTTAAACGAGCCGGTGTATAACGAAGAAATAGAAACCTTAAAAGCCAATCAAATGAAGGTGACTAAGTTTACGGACACCAAAGTGGAAGGCAATCTCATCGCTCCGCGGGATGGCTGTGTGTTCACCTCCATTCCTTACGACGAAGGCTGGACGGTGAAAGTGGATGGCAAAAAGGTCAAAACCTTTGCCGCCGGAAATGCCATGCTTGCCATAGACATTAAAGCGGGAAGTCATACCATTACCATGTCCTTCTTCCCTGAGGGATTGGGACTGGGACTTACTTGCACCATCTTAGCGATTCTTATTTTGGTGTTCTTAGCATGGATTGCCCGTCATCCGGAAAAGACCAACAAGGCGAAGAAAAAGATCGCCATGATTTTATTAAACCTTATGAAGAAATCTGAAAAATCCTCGGAAGAAACTGAAGAGGAGGATTCGGAAAAAGAAGAACCCAAACCAGCACCAGTCAAAAAGGTGAAAGCACCGAAAAAGGCCGAAAAACCGGAAGAATCCAAAAAGGATGAAGAGACGGACGACTGGTTTGAAGAATAAGCAGTAAAGGAGGGACCGGATATGATTAGCGTCATTATGCCTGTTTTTAACGAAGGACCCTATATCTATGACAACGTGTGTAAAGTGAAAAGTATCTTAGACGACGCCCACATTCCTCACCGATTTTGTTTGGTGGACGATGGATCCAAAGACAACACCTGGGCAGAGCTTTGCCGATTGAATGATGATTTGCCCAATATTGATGCAATCCGGCTTTCCAGAAACTTTGGAAAAGAATGTGCCCTCTGTGCCGGCTTAGAAAATGCCAAAGGGGATGCTGTGGTGGTGATGGATGCGGATTTGCAACATCCACCGGAAGTCATTCCAGAAATGGTACGGTTGTGGCAAGAAGAAGGCTACGATGTGGTAGAAGGCATTAAGAGTGATCGTGGAAAAGAATCCTTCTCTAGCAAACTGACCGCCCTTATATTCTATCGGGCCTTTAAACGAACCACCGGTATGAAGATGACGAACGCATCGGATTTTAAGCTGATGAACCGGGCAGCGCTGGAAGCGTGGAAACAACTGCCAGAATATAACACCTTCTTCCGCGGCTTGTCTGCTTGGGTCGGATTTAAACGCTGCGAGTTACCCTTTAAGGTTGCTCCCCGTTCGGGAGGCGCCACCAAATGGACTTTTGGAAAACTCATGAAATTGGCGCTAGACTCCATTACCGCCTATACCAATGCGCCGTTGCATATCATTCTTTGGATTGGCATTTTGATGGCTATTGCTGCCGTAATTTTAGCCATCCAAACTTTAGTACGATTCTTGTTTTACGATGCAGCCGCCGGATTCCCCACCGTTATCCTATTGCAACTCTTCATTGGAAGTTGCATTATGATAAGCCTGAGTATTTTGGGATTGTATGTGGCTCGAATTTATGACGAAGTCAAACGCCGTCCTCGGTATTTGATATCAGAAAAGAGGGACGACAGACTTCCATGAGAAAACGGATACTCGCGGTTTTACTGGGGACTGTTTTCCTACTAAGCCTTGTGGGATGTAACGAGTTTCTCGAAGAAGACGAAATGGAGCCTCTGGAAACGGAACAAACCACAACTACCAAGCGTACCACCACGACCACTATGCAAAAGAAAGACATTAAAGTGCCGGGAATTTGCTATTCCTCGACCGATTCTCTCTCTCCGTACCAGTCAACCACTCGTGTGAATCAGCAACTGTGGAGTTTACTATATGAGGGATTGACCATTATTACAAATGATTGGCAAACCACCAATGGACTAGCCCAGTCGATTCAAAAGCAAAATGCAACCACCTATGTGGCCACTCTTCGTAAAAACGCAAAGTTTTCCGATGGCACAGCGGTGACACCCAGCCACGTGGTTAGTTCTTTCCAACTGGCCAAACGGTCGGCAAGTTTTGCTTCCTTGGTGGCGGACATCCAATCGGTGCGAGCGAGTAAAGATAACACGGTGACCATTACCTTTTCTTCGGCGGTGCCGTGGGCAGAACGTGCTTTATCGTTTCCGGTGGTAAACGGAACGCTAGGATCAGGACCTTACGTATACAGCAAAAAGCAAAAGATGTTGGTGGCCAGTCAATACCGAGAAACCCCACCGACTATAGCAAAATGGCGACTGGAAGATGTGTCGCGTCGCTATAACCAACAATATGCCTTAGAGAGCGGGCAGGTACAATATTATTTCACTGACTTAGAAGAAAACGAAATAGCCCGCGTAACCACCACCGTTTCGGTGAATCCGGTGGAAATACCCTACCTGATTTTTATGGGGATTAATACGGGAAGATCTACTTGGCAAAAGACCGTTGTTCGAAAAGGCTTATCCGCAGCGATTTCCCGAAAAGCGGTGGGAGCCGCAGGTTGTGCCGGGTATGCAAACCCTGCCACCTCCATTTTTCCCTCTTCGGTAAAAGGGGTCTCCCAATGGGAAGGCTTTGCGGAAGAAGCGCAAGTGGGGATTGCGGTGGATGCTTTTGAAAAAGCGGAGATTAATAATGTATCGGCGGACTTAGTGGTCCCGTCGTCGAATAAGACGCTGGTTAACGCCGCCAAGGAAATTGCATCAGAACTGAAAAAAGTGGGCATTAATGTGAATATCCGGTCGTTGGAAGCGGGGTCTTTCCGGTCTTGTGTTTCTAATGGCAATTACGACTTTTATCTAGGGGAGATTCGCTTACCCAATACCTTGAGTCTCGATACCCTTTTGCAGTCGGGAGGAGCTGGCTCCTCCGGCATTACCTCAACCGGAAAAGCGGATTACCAAAAATACCGGTCTGGCCAATTGGATGCCAAAGCTTTTCATGAGGCATTTTTACAGGAAATCCCCCTTATCCCGCTGGTGTGGGAACAGGGATTATCAATGGCTTCTGCCGATTTAACAGGCGTAACCACCTGTGGCGCAGATGCCTATTACCAAGTTCAAAATTGGAAATGGAAATAGAAAGAAGGAATACGTATGATTACATTGGAAAACCATCTGGGAACCATTGACATTTCTCAGAACTATTTCTCGAACCTCATTGGCAATGCCGTCTCGTCTTGCTATGGTGTCGCAGTAATGGTAAAAGCTAGTGCTACCCAGAGCATTCGTTCTTTGATTACCCGTCGCAGCTTTGCAGACGATGGTATTCGGGTGCGCAGTGTCCATGACAAATTGGTGGTGGATTTACACATTGCTGTCATCTATGGCATGAACATTTCTGCCATTTCCAGCAGTATTGTGAACAAAGTCACCTATACCGTCGAGAAAGTGACGGGCTTAGAAGTGTTGCGTGTCAATGTATTTGTTGATGCCATGAAAGGCGAGTAAGGAGTGATTCCCATGATACAAGGTCAATTATTGCGGGACGCTTTGATTTCTGCTGCCAACCTTTTGGGCAACAAAAAACAAGACGTTGATGCATTAAACGTTTTCCCTGTACCGGATGGTGATACGGGTACTAACATGTCCATGACCATCGGGGCTGCGGGAAGAGAGTTAGCGCGCCTTAGCAACCCCAGTGTGACCGAAGTGGCGGATACCACCGCCTCGGCTATGCTTAGAGGAGCACGTGGAAACTCGGGCGTTATTTTGTCCCTTTTGTTCCGTGGATTCTCCAAGGGATTAAAAGGCAAAGAAGAAGCCGCCGCAGAAGATTTGGTAAAAGCCTTAGAATTAGGCGTGGAAGCGGCTTACAAAGCGGTTATGAAACCAACCGAAGGCACCATTTTGACTGTTGCCAGAGAGGCAGCAGAAGGTGCTCGTAAAGCATTGGACGTTGAGAGCGATCCTGTTAAGATTTGGAGTATCGTTTGCGACGAAGCGGAGGCTTCCTTGCAACGCACACCGGAATTGCTTCCGGTTCTCAAAAAAGCCGGAGTTGTGGATGCCGGTGGACAAGGATTCTGCCTCGTCATTAAAGAGATGCTTTCGGTTTTCAAAGGCGGAAAAGTCACCGAAGGGGCGACTTCGACGGCTGCTCCTGCGAAAAAGGCCGAATCGGCTGCCGGTGCTTTTGAGACGGACATTAAATTTACCTATTGCACCGAGTTTATCGTCGGCCGTGAAAACAAGAAGAGCCCTGCGAAGCTTCGCACCTTCTTAGAGGGTATTGGCGATTGCGTGGTATTAGTGGATGATGACGATATCATCAAAGTGCACGTGCACACCAATGACCCTGGTCAAGTGTTGCATAAAGCCATCGAATACGGTGCCTTTGAAATGGTTAAAGTGGAAAACATGCGGATTCAACATGAGAATGCCGGTTGGGTGGAAGAAGCCGATCCGGAACAAACTTCCGAAGTGTTAGAACCCATGGATGCAGTGGATCCTTATAGCTTTGTTGCTGTGGCGGCTGGTGATGGATTGCAAGCCCTCTTTGGAGAACTGGGTTGCACCCAAGTGGTTTCCGGCGGACAAACCATGAACCCATCTACGGAAGACATTTTGCGAGCCATTGAAGCCACTCCAGGCAAAGTGGTGTACGTATTCCCGAACAACAAAAACATTATCTTAGCGGCAGAACAGACCATTCCGTTAACCGATCGAGAAGTGCACGTGGTACCAACCCGCAGCGTACCGCAGGGCGTCTCCGCGTTGTTAGCCTTTGATCCGGAAGCGGAAGTGGAAGACAACTTAGTGAACATGGGTCATGCCGCCGATGAGATTTCGACCGGTTCGTTAACCTTTGCGGCTAGAGATAGCGATTTTGAAGGCAAAACCATTACCGAAGGTCAGATTCTTGCTATGGATAACGGAAAGTTAGCCTATGTGGAAGATGATATGAACGTGGCCATCTCTAAACTGGTTAAGAGCATGGTGACCAAACGGGATAGAAAAGGCAAATCCAGTTCCTTCTTAACCCTCATGTACGGCGCCGATGTCACCGAAGAACAAGCGGCGGACGCAGAAGAAGCCATTCGTGAGAAGTTAGGAGACGATGTGGAGATTACCGTCATTGATGGTGGTCAACCGGTGTATTATTACATTCTTTCGATTGAATAAATTGTAAACGAAAAGAAAGAAGCTGTTGAAGTTTCAACAGCTTCTTTTAAACGGTGAGGGAGGTGACACGTGATGCTTAACATGGACACATCCATTCAATATGTCAAAGGGGTTGGCGAAAAACGTGCCGCCTTATTTGCCCGTCTGGATATTCATACGGTGGGAGATCTTTTAAAACATTACCCACGGGAATATGCGGATTGGTCAAACACGGTATCCATTGGCGATGCGCCGCTAGATGAAAATGTGTGCATACGAGCCATCGCGGTGAGCGTGCCGTACGAGCATCGGGTCCGCAAGGGCATGGTGCTGTACAAATTTTCCGTCACCGATGGGGAAACCCAAATGGGCATTACCATTTTTAACAATAAGTACGCAGCCCAAAAAGTCAAGCGAGGAGAAGAATATCTTTTCTTCGGGAAAATTACCGGCAATAGGTATGGTCGTGAGATGAGTTCTCCACAAATTGAAGCGGTGGATGGCTTTGATCGGTTACGTCCCGTGTATCCCCAAACGGCCGGGCTCAACTCCAAAGCCATTGAAAAAGTGATGAAAAGCGCTGTGGATGGCCTTGGAAATGCGCTGGGTGAAGATTTTTTGCCGGAAGCGTTTCGCAAGCAATACGACTTGCTAGATAGAAAATCCGCTTTTTTACAAATTCATTTTCCGGATAACTTAGAGCAGGTGGCGCAAGCGCGCAAACGTTTAGTGTTCGAGGAATTGCTGATTTTGCAATTGGGACTTTTCCAATTACGCGGACGGGCTCACAGCTACACAAAAGCGGTGGTGGAAGAAGACTACACAAACGAGTTTACCGGGTATTTACCTTTTACCTTAACGGGGGCCCAAACCAGGGCCATTCAAGATTGCTTGCACGATATGCAAAGCGGACAGGCGATGAGCCGTCTCTTGCAAGGAGATGTGGGTTCTGGTAAAACAGCGGTAGCCGCGGCCATTGTGTATTCCCTTGTCAAAAGTGGATTCCAAGCGGCCATGATGGCCCCTACGGAAATCTTAGCAGCACAACATGCTAAAACTTTATCAAAAATTTTGGAACCGGCAGGAATTCGTGTAGGACTACTGACAGCTGGTTGTAAAGCGGCGGAAAAGCGAGAAGTCCAACAGCAACTAGCAAACGGTAGTATAGGGTTAGTGGTTGGCACCCAAGCTCTCTTATCCGATACCACGGTGTTTTATAACTTAGGCCTTGTTATTACCGATGAGCAACATCGGTTTGGGGTTCATCAGCGAGCCACCTTAGCGGCCAAAGGGGAAAACCCCCATATGCTGGTTATGTCGGCTACACCGATTCCCAGAACCTTAGCGCTTATCCTTTATGGAGACTTGGATGTTTCCATTTTGGATGAATTGCCACCAGGGAGAAAACCGGTGCGCACCTATGCGGTGGGAACCGATAAACGGGAGCGGATTTAAGAATACATTGGCAAACACGTGCAAGTGGGGCAACAAGGGTATAATGTCTGTCCTTTGGTGTCCGATGAGCATAC
>JAGCZP010000004.1 GCA_017959985.1 Clostridia bacterium
GAAGAATGGTGTGGTCACCAAAGCCACCCTCCTCTTCAAGCACACCGATAAGAAATACTACTACGTAAAGAATGGTGTGGTCACCAAAGCCACCCTCCTCTTTAAGCATACCGACAAGAAATGGTATTACGTTAAGAACGGCGTGATGACCAAAGCCACCTTAATCTACAAGTTTAATGGCGCAAAACGGTATATTAAAGCCGGCATATGGCAATCCGGATTCACTGGGAAAGTGAAGATCAGCGGAAAGACCTACAATATCAAAAAAGGTAACGTTGTTTAAAGTCAAAAGCGGAGACAGTCTCGTCTCCGCTTTTTCTTGCCTTTATTTATAAAAAATGTTATAATACTTGCATATATAGTGTTCTAATACGAAAATATACAACCCAAAGGAGTGTTACACATGAAAAAAATAATTTCTCTGGCAAGTGTACTTCTCGTTATTTTGTCTGCCATGGCCGTGTTTTCTTGCACTGCCTCTGCATCAGGAACACAGGTAATGTTCGCAATAGACGATATTTCTGGAAAAGCAGGAGACACCTTAACCCTTCCCCTCAAAATCGTCCAAAACACTGGTGTTTGGGGCTTCCAAATTTCCCTTTTCTTTGATGAGAATCTCTTTGAATACCTTGAAGTAGACGCTACCAATTCTCAACTTGCCGATGTCTACGACTTAAATTTCTATTTTAAAGAACCTCATGAAATTCGCATTCAATCCAACGCTCTTAACATGCAGGCCAATACCGCAACTGGTACTTTATGTGATATTCGTCTTCATGTCAAGGATACCGCGCCTGCCGGAGGAGTTTCTCTTAGTTACAATTGTTATGCCGGAATGGCCATTGATATTGACGGAGACAACACCACCGCTTCTTTTGATGCCCCCTACATTAGGATTTACGAAGAAAGTTTTAGCGAGCCAGACGATAACGGAAACATTCACTATCAACAGGATGGTGAAAATTGCGACGATTTCTCCGGGTTTGTTCAAAAAGATGGTCAAACAGTGCTCGTCCAAGATGGTATTTTAGTCCAAGAGGGTGATTTTCTCTTCAATGGTAAATACCATGTGATCAACGGCGTGCGTGCCTACGACACTTGCCTCTATAAACACACCGATGGCAAGTACTATTATCTCTATAATGGTGAAGTCACCGCCGTTACCATGCTTTTCAAACATACCGATGGAAAATACTACTATGTAAAGGACGGTGTGGTTACCAAATCCACCCTTCTCTTTAAACATACCGACAACAAATGGTATTACATAAAGAGCGGTGTGGTTACCAAATCCACCTTGTTATTTAAGCACACTGACGGTAAATTCTACTACATTAAAAACGGTGTTAAAACCAACGCCACCTTACTTTTCAAGCACACCGATGGCAAATATTACTATGTGAAAAATGGCGTGGTTACCAAGTCTACCCTCCTCTTTAAGCATACCGACAACAAATGGTACTATATAAAGAATGGTGTGGTTACCAAATCCACCTTGTTATTTAAACACACCGATGGCAAATTCTATTACATTAAAAACGGTATTAAAACCAAAGCCACTCTCCTCTTTAAACACACCGATGGCAAGTACTATTATGTAAAAGACGGTGTGGTTGCCAAATCCACCCTCCTCTTCAAGCATACTGATGGAAAATACTATTACATCAAAAATGGCGTCGTGACCAAAGCCACCTTAATCTACAAGTTCAATGGTAAAGGCCGTTACGTCAAGAATGGTATATGGCAATCTGGCTTCTCTGGAAAAGTGAAGATTAGTGGAAAGACCTACACCATTAAGAAAGGCAATGTTGCCTAAACCAAAACCATAAAACCGGTGCTGGATTCCAGTACCGGTTTTCCTTTGCAAATTCTAGTCAAAAGAGGATCTCTATGAAAAAAATTCTTTCTGTGTTTTTCCTGTGTTCCCTGCTGTCTTGTATGCTTTCTATTTTCACTATTTCTGTATCGGCAGACAATGCCGATAGTCCCGTTATCGGAAGCTATATCGCGTATTTCGACGAAGATAGCACGCAAGCACACTACATCTACAAAAATAAAATCGCCGTTGATTTTGAGGGAATGCACTACAACAGAATAACCAATAAACTGACCATTAAAAACGCTTACCATCCCTTTGGCTATTTGGTCTGTGCGGGGATGGGGAAATCGTTTAAAATCGTTGTTGTGGGGAAAAATGCCTTTTCGCACATTGAAAGCACCGGTTATTTAGAACTAGGACGAAAACTCACAAGACCTTACCATAACGCTTCCTTAACCGTCACCGGATTTGGCACGTTACGTTTAAATGAAGTACGCCTCTACCAAAAACAAGCCCTTTGCGTCTACGCCAAAGGAACCCCTTCTACCTTAGCGGTGGATCCGTCCGTAAAACTTTACACCTATGCTGCGAAATCTGTCTACGATACCATTTCTCCTTCAGATCCGTACTTTTCCATTGCCGTTAAAGAAACCACCCTCCTAAATGGCGTTCTGTCCTTGCCAACAGCACCGGAAAACACCCACTTTTTCTTTGATTATTTTGACTACGACGCTGAGGGTAATTATGTGGATTTATATACATTCTCCCACCCCATTGATTATACCCAATCCGGCACCCAACTGGTTTCCGAAAACGGAAACCTCGTTTGCTACATGTCCGGTAAAAAAACAGACCGTACTTTTTTGTACCGGGACAGTAGTAACCAGCTCAACTACATCAAAAACGGTGTCGTAACAAAGGACACCCTACTGTTTAAACACACAGATAACAAATGGTATTTTATCAAAGATGGTATAGTCGATACCAGTGCTACCCTTCTCTTTAAGCACAACGATGGCAAATATTATTATATAAGAAACGGCGTCGTTACCAAAAACACCTTGTTGTATAAATATACCGATGGCAAATACTATTATGTTAAAAACGGTGTGGTTACCAAAGCCACTCTTCTTTTCAAACATACAGATGGCAAATACTATTATGTGAAGAATGGTGTGGTTACCAAAGACACCCTGCTTTTTAAAGCAACGAACAAAACTTGGTATTATATTAAAAACGGCATCAAAACGAATGCCACTCTACTTGTCAAACACAAAGATGGGAAATACTACTACGTTAAAGATGGCACGGTCACCAAAGACACCCTCCTCTTTAAGCACACCGATGGAAAATACTACTACATCAAAAACGGAGTCGTTACCAAACAAACTCTACTCTTTAAACATAAAGACAACAAATACTATTTTGTCAAAAACGGCATCGTTACCAAAGCCACCTTACTATTCAAACACAGCGATAAAAAATTCTATTACGTAAAAAACGGTATGGTTACCAAAGACACTCTCCTCGCAAAACACACGGATGGCAAAACCTATTATGTGAAGAAGGGCGTCGTTTTCAAATCCTCTCTTATCTTCCCTTTTAAAGGAAAACACTATTACATCAAAAATGGAATATGGTAGCAAAACTTCTCCGGGAAAGTGAAAATTAGTGGAAAATCCTATGCCATAAAAAAAGGAATTGTGTCCCAAAAGAAAGCGTCTAGTAAAAAAAGCTAGACGCTTTTGCCTTTTTAATCATTCTCTTTTGCGAGTTATTCTACTTTTTTTCTACCTATTCTCTCTTTCTCTACGATTTATCCGTTTGTTTTTTATAAGCTTTATTGCTACAATGAAAATATACTATTTTATATAGAAGGAGAACCATCATGAAAACGCATTTGCAAAAATTATTTGTTTTATTTGTCATTGTATCCCTTTTTGCATGCAGCACATTTATCTTCCCAGTTTCTGCAACCGAAACCGTTCCGGTTCATGTCATCTTTTTCGGCGAGGGAGGAACCTACCGCGCCAATTATGAAACCGAAACAGACGAAGAGCACGAAAAAGTTGGTGTGGATAAATCAAACTCTGGATTCTTCGAAGTATTGTCTGGAAAACCCATTACACTCACCGCCACTCCCGCAGAAGGATATGGGCTCAAAGGTTGGTATACCACACACGAAGTCGATGGCTCACAATGGGTGCTAGATTATTATAAGACATCTTCTTTAGAGTATTCCTTCATTCCTGAAAATGATGGCGTCTACCTCACCCCTGTTTTTGCAACGGCCATTCCCATGATCAATATCATCACCGATACTACTAGCGTCACCGAAGGTATCTTACCGGAATATACCGTTTCCACAAACACCGACCATGTAAGCATTGATGCATACGGAAGTAACACTGGCTGGTCCAAACGATCTGGTTCTTCCTGGATTGGATTTGGATCAGAGACTCCCGCAGCCGTAGCCGATGAATCCACCCACTCTGCTCTTCGACTTGCCGTGAATTTAGATGATGACTATGCTTTTAGAAATGACACCGCCATCTATTTCAACAACACTCTATGGAATTCCGGATATACCGAAATAGGAAGTCTTTGGCGTTGGGGCGCTTATGTATATATTGATTTGGGTACGGCTTCAGCACAAGAGGAGCCAACCTTTACGGTGGTTTATGATTTTAATGGTGGAAACCGCAATGGAGCCACAACCTTCACAGCGAACCAACCAGCATACGTCCCCATTCTCTCGACCGCAAACTTTATTGACTGGATGCATGTCACTCCTCCCGATGGGATGGTGTTGGATGCTTTAGAAATTAATGGAAAACGTTATGAACTTGGTTCCTACTATGAGCTAAATAAAGACACCACTTTTAAATACTTATGGAAAGAAAACACCTATCTCAAAAAAGAATCCGACGGTAAGTATTATTACATTAAGAAAGGCGTTAAAACCAAAGCCACCCTTCTCTTTAAGCACACGGATGGTAAATGGTATTATATCAAAGATGGTGTGGTCACCAAATCCACCTTACTTTTCAAACATACCGACGGCAAATACTACTATATCAAAAATGGTGTCAAGACCAATGCTACTCTCCTCTTTAAACACACCGATGGGAAATACTATTATGTTAAAAACGGCGTGGTAACAAAATCTACTCTTCTTTTCAAACACACTGACAGCAAATGGTATTACATTAAAAATGGTGTGGTTACCAAGTCCACCTTATTATTCAAACATACCGATGGCAAATGGTATTACATTAAAAACGGTGTAATGACCAAATCTACTTTGTTATTCAAACACACCGACAGCAAATATTACTACATTAAAAATGGCGTAATGACCAAAACAACTTTGATTTACAAGTACAACGGAAAGGGTCGTTATATCAAAAATGGTGTATGGCAATATAGTTTCTCTGGCAAAGTAAAAATCAGTGGAAAAAACTACACCATTAAAAAAGGGAATGCCGTTTAA
>JAGCZP010000065.1 GCA_017959985.1 Clostridia bacterium
CTAAATTCGGTAATTATATCAGAAGATAGGAACTTTGAGTTGCTTCCTGTTACATAGACATCAAGATTTCTTTCGCGCAAGAAACCATTTAAAACAGACTCAAATCCATTAACCAATTGTATCTCGTCTAGCAATATATAATACATATCCTTGTCTTTTATTTGAGACATAATATATTGATCAAGCGCATGAGGATCAAGATATTTTTTATTCTTGTTTCTGTCCAGTTCAAGTTTTATGATGTGGTCGGCTTTTACGCCGCTTTCAAGTAAATAATTTTTGAATAAGGGGTCTAACAGATAGGACTTGCCACATCTTCTAATGCCGGTGATTGTTTTAATTAGGCCATTTTCTTTTCTGCTTACCAATTTGTTAAGGTAAATGTCCCTTTTGATTTCGTTCATAGGCACCTCCGTTGAAAAATTTTGCCATTTCTGGCACTTTTTTTCAATGTTATTATAGAACGTTTTCAAGGGGTTTTCAACAATTTATTGAAAATTTTTGCCATTTTTGGCGCTTTTTTTCAATGAAAGGGGTGGCGTTGAAACGTATCGTTTCTGGAAAAATGTGAAAATCGAGGCAAAAATGACCGGAATTTTGGGATTTGTCGCATGAAAAACACCAATCCTAGCGGATTTAAAGTGTCTTAATAGATAAGGAAACTACCCGTTTTTTCTTGACAAAGATATCCTTTGTCGATACAATGAGGGGGAAGTGAAAAAACTTCAAAGTCGCTTATTGCTGACGGTATGTGAAGTGACACAGTGCAGTAAGATGATTTATAGTACCGACCGTCTGGGTAACTCTGAGATTCGGAGTTACCTTTTTTGTTTACAAAGAAAGGGAGATAGGTGAACAATATGCAGTTTTCTCAATGGAAAGGCTTCCAAGATGGTGCATGGACCGAAGAGATTAATGTGCGGGATTTTATTGATAAAAACTATACCCCGTACACAGGAGATGACTCCTTTTTATCGGGTCCGACCGAGCGCACCAAGGAATGTTTAGCCGAATTAGAACGCCTGAAAAAACTAGAGCAAGAAAAAGGTGGCGTGTTAGCTATCGATACGTCTACGGTTTCTTCCCTTTGTAATTATCTCCCAGGGTATTTAACCGATAAAGATATTATTGTCGGCTTGCAAACCGATGAACCATTAAAAAGAGGTGTCAATCCCTTTGGCGGTATTCGGATGGCTCGTTCAGCTTGCGAAGCCTATGGGTATAAGCTATCGGACAAGATTGAAGAATATTTTACTTATCGTACCACTCATAACGACGGGGTGTTCCGCATTTACACCGATGAAATGAAAGCCGCCCGTCACTGTGCTTTATTAAC
Source organism: Clostridia bacterium (assembly GCA_017959985.1). GTDB lineage: Bacteria > Bacillota > Clostridia > Oscillospirales > Acutalibacteraceae > RGIG426. Next base: position 1,337 of record JAGCZP010000065.1, read on the forward strand.
CGGACTTCCCGATGCGTACGGTCGCGGTCGTATTATCGGTGATTATCGCCGTATCGCGTTATATGGTATTGACAAGCTAATTGAAGAAAAACAAAAGGATAAACAAAAAGCCGGACAAAACCAAATGGATGTGGATAACATTCGGCTACTGGAAGAACTGTACCAGCAAATTGCGTTCTTAAAGAAATTAAAAGAGATGGCCAATAGCTATGGCTATGATATTAGTCTCCCGGCATCCAATGCTAAAGAAGCCATCCAATGGACCTATTTCGGGTATTTGGCCGCTAACAAGGAACAAAACGGTGCGGCCATGTCCTTTGGCAGAACGTCTACCTTCTTTGATATCTATATTGAAAGAGATTTACAAAATGGCACCTTAACCGAAGAGCAAGCCCAAGAACTTATTGACGATTTGGTATTAAAACTTCGTTGTGCGAGACACCTACGCACCCCAGAATATAACGAACTATTCGGCGGCGATCCTATGTGGATTACCGAGAGTGTAGGCGGGATGAATTTAAACCATCAAACTTTGGTTACGAAATCCTCCTATCGGATGCTCAATACGTTATATAACTTAGGCCCCGCACCGGAACCCAATTTGACGGTTTTGTGGAGCCGCAGTTTACCGGAACCTTTTAAAAAGTTCTGTGCGAAACTATCTATTAATACCGATTCCATCCAATACGAAAACGATGATTTAATGCGGCAGCGTTTTGGAGACGATTATGCCATTGCGTGTTGTGTGTCCGCCATGAAAGTGGGCAAACAAATGCAATTTTTCGGAGCGCGTACCAACTTGGCAAAGTTAATGCTCCTTGCCATGAACGGCGGTACGGATAACATGTTTGGCACCAAACTGGGGCCCCAAATGGCGCCCATGGATGACGAAATTCTCGATTACAAGAAAGTCATGGAGCGGTTCCGCCTTTATCTAGAGTGGTTATGCAAACTCTATGTCAATACCATGAACTGTATCCACTATATGCACGATAAGTACGCTTATGAAAAAACCCAAATGGCCTTGCACGATACTAACGTGGGACGATTAATGGCCTTTGGCGTGGCGGGTTTTTCTGTCATTGTTGATTCTTTGTCTGCGATCAAATATGCCCAGGTTAAACCCATTCGTGATGAATCCGGCCTTATCGTGGATTTTGAAACCACCGGGGATTTCCCAAAATACGGAAACGATGACAACCGGGTGGATGAAATTGCCGAATATATGTTAGTGATGGTGCGAAACGAACTACGCAAAACCCCCACCTATCGTAATGCAAAACACACCGTCTCTGTTTTAACCATTACGTCCAATGTGGTGTATGGCAAAAAGACAGGAGCCACCCCCGATGGACGGAAAAAGGGAGAACCTTTTGCTCCTGGGGCGAATCCTATGCACAACCGGGAAGCCAATGGGGCCCTTGCCTCTTTAAACTCTGTATCCAAACTTCCGTATTCGGCGGCAACCGACGGGATTTCCAATACCTTCTCGATTGTGCCGGATGCATTAGGCAAAGAAGATCAAGGTCGTGTGGATAATCTAGTCTCTATTTTGGATGGGTATTTCTTTAATAATGCACATCACTTAAATGTGAATGTGATGAACCGAGAAACCTTAATGAAGGCCTATGAACATCCGGAAGAATATCCGAATTTAACCATTCGGGTGTCTGGGTATGCGGTAAACTTCATTAAACTATCCAGAGAACAACAACGAGAAGTGATTATGCGTACCTTCCATACGGTGATGTGAAAATGAAGGGTAGAATACATTCGTTTCAAAGCTTAGGAACGGTGGACGGACCTGGGGTTCGTAGCGTCGTTTTTATGCAAGGCTGTCCCTTGCGGTGTATATGCTGCCATAACCCCGATACGTGGGATGTAAATGGGGGAGAACTGGTGGATACCGATTCTTTGGCAAAAAAAGTCCTCCGCTTATCCCATTACTATGGGGAATTGGGAGGATTGACCGTCTCCGGAGGAGAACCGTTATTGCAAGCTGCATTTGTTACGGAACTGTTTAAAAAAGTGAAAGAACATGGTGTGCATACGGTGCTGGATACTTCCGGCTGTCTTTGGAATGACGATGTGGAACAGCTTTTGGACGTAACCGACATGGTGCTGTTGGATTACAAGTACGCAAGCGCACAGGATTATAAACAATATGTTGGTTGTGACATCGAAAAAGTGGATTTCTTTTTAGAGCAATTACAAAAGCGAAATATCCGAACCTGGATCCGTCGTGTCATTATTCCGGGATATTCGGATGGTAAAGAAGACACGATTGCTTTGGGCAAATTAAAAGACACATATTCTTGTGTTGAAAAAGTGGAATTATTACCATTTCGGAAGCTTTGTGTTGAAAAATATGAAGCGCTAGGCATTTCGTTCCCTTTGGAGGATGTATCAGAGCCGACAGAGGAACAAATGAAAGAACTAAATATTCTAATATGAAGAAACGCCTGTAGATTTTTCTACGGGCGTTTTTTGTGTATATTAAATGCATTTTATTCCGCAGAACAAATCA
>JAGCZP010000066.1 GCA_017959985.1 Clostridia bacterium
ATTATCGAAACCAAGAATCTCACAAAGTTTTATGGAAAGAATAAAGGGATTGAAGATGTTTCTCTTTCCATTCAAGAAGGAGATTTCTTTGGCTTTATCGGACCGAATGGAGCTGGAAAAAGCACAACCATTCGTACATTACTCGGATTGCTCCAACCAACTAGCGGAAGCGCTACAATTTTCGGAAAAGATATTGTAAAAGAGAAAACAGAGATTTTAAAAGATGTGGGATATCTTCCGTCGGAAGCCAGTTTTTATCGCGGTATGCGTGTGAAAGAGGTTTTGGAATATTCTGCAAAAGTGCGAGGTGTCGATTGTACAGAAGAAGCCGATCGTTTGTGTGAACGGTTAGAACTCGATACCCAAAAAAGAGTGGAACAGTTATCCCTAGGAAATCGGAAGAAGGTTGGCATCGTGTGTGCGCTTCAGCACAAACCAAAACTATACGTTTTGGATGAACCGACTAGCGGACTCGATCCTCTTATGCAAAAAGCCTTTTATTCTCTTTTAGAAGAGAGAAATAAGGAAGGGGCAACCATTTTCTTATCTTCTCATATTCTTTCCGAAGTGGGACAGTATTGTAAACACGCTGCTGTTATTCGTTCGGGGAATATTTTGGTTTCCGATAGTGTGGAAAACCTGGGCCATACGGGTGTCAAACGGGTGGCTTTGAAAGGGGTTTTTGATGTATCGACGCTAAAAAACATTCGAAATATTCAACCCAATATGTCGGGCGTTTCTTTCTTGTTTGATGGGGATATTAATGACCTTATTAAGCAATTAGGAACGCTTCAAATGGAAGATGTTTCCATTTCCAATCCATCGTTAGAAGAAGTCTTTATGCACTATTATGGGAAGGGGGAATAAGCATGGCGATCTTTTTACAAGAAATTAAACGAAACCGTTTAATGGTTTTGTTGTGGGCTGTTTGTGTGGGAACTGTGTTAGCAACCTCGGTTGTGTTATATCCGCAAATGGCGTCGCAAGTGGACCAGGTTAACGAAGCCTTTGCCAATATGGGAAGTTTTACATCTGCCTTTGGCATGGATAAGGTAAACTTCGGCGAATTTGCCGGTTATTTTGCTGTAGAATGTGGCAATAGCGTGAGCATTGGCGGAGCTTTGTTTGCGGCGATTCTTGGAATTTTTACCATCTCAAAAGAAGAAAAGGACCAAACTGCCGAATTCTTATTAACCCATCCGGTATCTAGAAAACGCGTTTTGACAGAAAAATTGGGAGCTTTGCTTGTCAACATTGTCATTTTTAATGTTATTCTAATTCTCTTTGCATTGCTTTCCATTGTTGTGATTGGGGAGTCCATTGATGCGAATGTTTTTTGTCTCTTATTTGCCTCTTTATTGATGATGGATTTAGAGATTGCGGTTCTTTCATTTGGTATTTCCGCTTTCCTGCGTTCTAGTGGAATGGGCATTGGCCTGGGATTGGCGCTTATGTTCTATTTTATGAACATTATTTCGAATATCACAGAAGATGCAAAATTCCTAAAATATATCACACCTTTCGGTTACACGGAAGCGACAACCATTGTGGTGGATAAGGCCATTCCAGTGGAATATCTTTGGCCGGGAATTGGGCTCATGGTGTTAGCGGTTTTGTGTGCGTTTGCCTATTATCCGAAGAAAGACATTTAATGACAAGAAAAGAGCCAGTAATGGCTCTTTTTTTATACCGAAATCCATTGAAAAATCGTGCGTTTTTTGGTATCCTATGGAGAGATAAAAAGGAGAGGGTTTTATGCGGCTGAATGTGAGTCTAAAGATACGGTATGCCTTGTTTATGGTGGTTTCTGCGCTGTTTATTGCGGCCATAATCGTCATGAACAAAAATATCCTTCTCAACAATGTGTTGGATTTTAATACGGTGGAGGAATCCGGGGAGTTTCAAAAGGACCAATATGTGGAAATGCATGTGGATACGGTTTTGAGCCAATATGCCTGGACCAAACACACGGTGAATCTCATTCCTCTTGGAAAAGATTACCACTATATGGTGGTAACCGATAAGCTGGGGATTATCTCGGTTTCCTTAAACAAGAAAAAGGATATAGAGGCTTTCGAACGCTTAATGAATGGGGCAGATGAGACGGTTACTATTAAGGGTGTTATCCAAGGCTTTCATCCGGAGATTCATCAGTATTTTGAGGAGACGTACACGGAATTAAATGAAAAATGGGATCATGTGATGGATGGGGTCACTCTCTATAGCGTGGAAGTGGATGGAACCAAAAGCATCGTGGTAATTGTTCTAGAGATTTTACTCTTTGTGGGGCTGCTTATCTTTTTCATGGTTAGTTTTCTAAAAGAGAGGGATAAAGAAAAGGAAACGACCTTTGATTTTCCGTTGCAAGAGGCACCAGTGACGATATCTTCCTCAAACGATGAAGGATCTAAAGAAATCTAGAAGGGAAAAAGGTAATGAGTGATACGTTTTTTCTGATTGTGGGAATTCTTGTTAGCCTCATAGGATTTATTTGTCTATTTGCGGGCATTACACTTCGCATGCAATGTACGAAGAAAATAGAAGCGGTTATTCAAAATGTCAAACAAAAACACCATGTTGTAATGTTAAAAGCAATTATCGCGTATCATCACATTTTTCACTATGAAGAAGAGGGAAAAACTTATACGCATACGGCGGAGATATTTTCGTTCCGACCGAAAAAATACGTGGTGGGGAATCCATTGACGGTATGGATTAATCCGAAAAAACCATCGGAGTATTGTTTTTCAACACACATCGGCTCTCTTGTGGGAGACGTTGCAATTATGGTAGCGGGATTGACGTTGGTTGTATGTTATTTCCTGTAGGGTGTACACACAGAAAGGAACTTGTGTTTTGGGTTTTATTGAGGCAGTAGATCTTGCCATTATGATAGGCGTTTTTCTCCTTATCTTTTTCGTTTGCTGGAGAAAATGGGAGTTAAAACGCAAAGTGTGGGGCGCCTTATTCTATGGATATTGCTGCGTCGTTATACTATTGACATTAGCCCCAGTAGCGGTGTCGTTCCTTGGTGCGTTTCAAAATATATCCTTTTCGATGAATCTAGTCCCCTTTATTGATGTTATGCACGAACGGGGAGACTATATTCGTCAAATTATTTTGAATGTTTTACTGACCATGCCACTGGCGTTTTTATTGTGTGCGGTTTTAAAAAAACAACGCTGGATAGTTCCCTTTGTTGTCTTTTTAGCGAGCGTTTGTATTGAACTTTTGCAACCGATACTCAATAGTTTTCGTGCATCGGATATTACCGATATTATTACGAACACTATTGGTGGTATTTTGGGATACTTATTATTCCTTGTGGCAAAGCCTTTACTAAAAAAGTGGAAATGGATAGATGGGTGAAACTATGTATGAGTTAATACATCTAAAAGAGAATACCTATTATTTTGAATGTCCGGCAAGAGTGGGTGTGTACCGATTGGATGATACCCACGTTTGTCTCATAGATAGTGGTAGCACAAAAGATGCCGCCAAACGGATGAAACGTCGATTGGATGAAAAGGGATGGGAAGTGTCTTTTATTTTAGTGACCCATTCCCATGCGGATCATATTGGTGGCAACGCGTATTTTCAAGAAAACACCGGTTGCGCTATTTATGCCAATGGTGCGGAAGTGGATTTTGCCAAGTATACTCTTCTTAACTCCTGCTTTGTGTATGGTGCCTTATCTCCGTCAGAACTTCGTCATCATTTTTTCTTAGCTAAAGAGAGTATGGTAAAACCCGTTGAAGAGGCTCCCTTGCCCGAAGGATTTGAAGTGTTACAACTGCCGGGACACAGTATGTATATGGCGGGGTTTCGCACCCCCGATAACGTTGTGTTCTTAGCGGATAGCCTTGCTAGTGAGACGGTTATTGAAAAATACCAAATCACATTTTTGCTAGATCCGGAATTGTTTCTTAAGACGTTGCAGTATATCCAAACACTGCAGGCGGATTGCTTTGTTCCCGCCCACGTCAAACCTTTAACGGATATAAAGGAATTAGCCCAAAAGAACATACAAACCGTGGAACGGGTACGGGACAAACTACGTGGTCTTTGTAAAGAACCAATTACTTTTGATGAACTCTTAAAAAAGGTGTTTGAGACATTTTCGATGCGGATGAATTTTGAGCAGTACACGCTTGTGGGAAGTACCGTTCGTTCGTATTTGACATGGATGAAAGAAACGGGACTGGTTAGGGCAACGTTTATAGATAATCAATTATTCTGGGAAGCGATTTCCTAAGGCAGAACGCAAGGTTCTGCCTTCTTTCAAAAAGGATGGTGTCAAATGGAATTTTACAATCAAATTTTCAAACGCAAATCGTTTCATCTGTTTCGGTATGCAAACCCCACACCAATGCCGCTAGAGACCTTAGCAGAGATTCAGACGTTTTTAAAAGAAGTCAAGCCACTGGATTCTTCAATTAAAACTTCCATGGTGATTGTTCCGGAAGGGGATACCAGTTGTCATTGTGGAGGAGAATACTGCATTTTATTCTATTCGGAAGAGAAGGGTAATTATCTTCGGAATATCGGTTACATTGGGGAACAAATTGACTTGTTTTGTGCTTCTAAAAATGTGGGTGCCTTGTGGTATGGTATTGGAAAACCGAAAAAGGATGTTGTGGACGGTTTATCGTTTGTTATTATGATTTCTATTGCCTGTGTACCGGAAGAATCTTTCCGCAAAGATATGTTTAAAGCCAAACGAAAAGATTTATCGGAAATATGGCAAGGGGATACACTCAAGGTAGGAGAGATTGTTCGGTTTACCCCTAGCGCATGCAATAGCCAACCGTGGCGCGTGGAAAATACGGGAACAGAACTGCGTGTTTTCCGCTTTAGAAAACCGGGCCGTATTGGGATTTTGTCTCCTGCCAAAGCTTTTTATTTTAACCGCATTGATATGGGCATTTTCCTATACATGTTAGAAGAGTGCCTAGGCCATGAAAACATTGGGTTTGAACGGACGTTGTTTGAAGATGGAAACGATGAGGAAAAAGTTCTTATCGCGACTTATCAAATAAAGGGATAATGATGGATTTTTTAAAAGAATTATATGCTATGGGAGAGGGAGAATACGCCGATTTCCAAGCAAAACTAACCCCGGGAATTCCTAGGGAGAACTTTATAGGAGTTCGAATTCCTAAAATACGGGCATTGGCCAAGCAAAAGAAGGATGATCCACAAGTGGACAATTTCTTGTCGTCTCTTCCACACGAATTTTACGAGGAAAACATCTTGCACGGCTGCTTTTTGTCCCAAAGCAAGGATTTTGAAAGCTGTATCCAACTGGTGGATGCTTTTTTGCCGTATGTGGATAACTGGGCAGTATGTGACACCATGAATCCAAAAGTGTTTGCTAAGCACAAAAAGGAGTGCTTGACTTATGCAAAACGATGGATGCAATCAAAAGAGGTGTATACTTGTCGTTTTGGGATTTTAACTCTTATGCGGTATTTCTTGGATGAGGATTATAAAAAAGAATACTTAGATAAAGTGGCGTCCATTTCCTCGGAAGAATACTATATTCAAATGATGATAGCGTGGTTTTTTGCCACGGCACTCGCGAAACAATGGGATGAGACCATTCTTTTCTTAGAACAAAAACGATTGGCTCCATGGGTGCATAAGAAAACCATTCAAAAAGCGAAAGAGAGCTTTCGCATTACGGCTGAGCAGAAAGCGTATTTAGAAGGATTAAAGGCATGAAAGAAAACAAGGGGAAAAACCGAATCATTCGTTTAGCAACAGAGAAAGATAAGGAAAAGATTCTCGCACTATACAAAGCACAAATTGGAAAACCATTTTGTGTGTGGAGCGAGCATTATCCGACAATAAAGGAAATTGATTTTGATTTGTCACGAGAGGCTCTTTTTGTGATGGTGAAAGAGGACACTTTGGTGGCGACCATTTCTCTTGATGACGACCCCTTTGTGAAAAATTTGCCTTGTTGGACGAAATCGTTGCAACCGGGAGGAGAAATTTCTAGAATTGCAGTGGCTGATGAGTATAAGAATCAAGGAATTGCTCGACAAATGATTGCTTATGCAATGGATGTGCTGAAGGAACGAGATTTTGTCAGTTGCCATTATCTTGTATGTAAGGAGAATCTTGCGGCATTAAAATCTTATGAACCATTAGCATTTACCAAAGTGGGAGAATGCAAATTGGATGGTCACCCATATTGGTGTTATGAAAAAGTTTTATAGTTTTTTGAAATTTGGTTTGATGGTATAAATAAGAAGGGCTTTGAATCGAGATCAAGCAGTTAGTAGAGCACGGCGCGGCTTAAATTCAATCACCTATTTTGCTTCAGAGGCTAGATATGTAGCTAACCTTGCTGGGGAAAGCAAGGCGATGCACCATCAAAGACATGGAGGTATAGGATTTTTTAACCATTATCACATTAATAACCATAGTAACAGTGCGCATATCTATTATTGCTGGATGAGTAAAACAATGAAGTGAAA
>JAGCZP010000067.1 GCA_017959985.1 Clostridia bacterium
ACCGATGAAAACCGTATCGTAGCGGCACTCCCAACGATCCAATATTTGTTGGATCATGATGCTAAGGTCATCCTTTGCTCCCATTTAGGCAAACCGAAAGGAGAACCCAAACCGGAATTCTCCTTAGCCCCTGTGGCGGTTCGTTTGAGCGAGAAATTAGGCAAAAAAGTGGTGTTTGCTGCCGATGATAATGTGGTGGGCGACAATGCTAAAAAAGCCGTTGCGGCTATGAACAATGGCGATGTGGTGTTGCTCCAAAACACACGGTATCGTGTAGAAGAAACCAAAAACGAGGAAAACTTCTCGAAGGAATTAGCCTCTCTTTGTGACTTGTTTGTCAACGATGCCTTCGGTGCAGCACACCGTGCCCACTGCTCGACCGTGGGGGTAGCTTCTTTTGTGGAAGAGTCTGCTAATGGTTACTTAATGGCCAAGGAAATCAAATTCCTTGGGGGAGCCGTGGAAAATCCGGTTCGTCCCTTTGTTACCATTTTGGGTGGTGCCAAAGTGGCCGATAAATTAAATGTTATTGAAAATCTTTTAAATAAAGCCGATACCTTAATCATCGGCGGCGGTATGGCTTATACTTTCTTAGCGGCCAAAGGTTACGGTATTGGAAAATCCCTCTTTGATGAAGAGAAAGTGGATTATTGCCGTGAAATGCTTAGCCGTGCGGAGCAAAAGGGTGTAAAAATCTTATTACCAATTGATTGCAAAGTGTCTGCCAGCTTCCCGGATCCAATCGATGCTCACATTGATGTGGATATTGTGGACGCCGATAAAATCCCAGCCGATAAAATGGGCTTGGATATTGGTCCGAAGACGGAAGCGTTATTTGCGGAAGAAGTTAGCAAAGCAAAGACCGTTGTCTGGAACGGACCAATGGGTGTGTTTGAAAACCCTGTGTTAGCACAAGGAACCATTGCGGTTGCCAAAGCCATGGCACAAACCGATGGTATTACCATTATTGGTGGTGGCGATTCGGCTGCTGCTGTTAACACTTTAGGATTTGGTGATAAGATGAGCCATATTTCTACCGGTGGTGGCGCTTCTTTGGAATATTTAGAGGGTAAAGAACTCCCCGGCATTGCCGCTATGAGTGATAAATAATTGTATGTTTTAGAAAGAAGGATATTAAAATGGGAAAATATGTTATTGCTGGTAACTGGAAAATGAACAAAACTCCAGCCGAAGCTACTGCTTTAATTAACGAAATTAAACCCTTAGTAGCCGATGCAAAAGTGGATGTTATTGTGGGCGTTCCTTTCATCGACTTGCAAGCGGCTTTGGATGCTACCAAAGGCACCAAAATCGGTGTGGCTGCACAAAATTGCCATTGGGAAAAATCCGGTGCTTTTACCGGAGAAATTGCCGCCGAAATGCTCAAAGAGATGGGTGTTGGCTATGTCATTTTAGGTCATAGCGAGCGCCGTACCTATTTTGGCGATACCAACGAATCTGTTCAAAAACGTGTTCGCGGCGCGTTAGATGCCGGCCTTACCGTTATCCTTTGCGTTGGGGAATATTTAGAGCAACGGGAACAAGGAATTACCGGGGAAATCGTGGCTACCCAAGTGAAAGTGGCTCTCGGTGGTGTGTCGGCCGAAGAATTAAAACGGGTCATTATTGCTTACGAACCGGTGTGGGCTATCGGAACCGGAAAAACCGCAACCGCCGAACAAGCCAATGAAGTGTGTGCATTGATTCGTGATGTTGTAAAAGGTTTGTATAACGAAGCAGCCGCCAAAGAATTAACCATTCAATACGGCGGTTCCATGAATGCAAAAAATGCCGAAGAGTTGCTAGCACAATCGGATGTCGATGGTGGTTTGATTGGTGGAGCCGCTTTGAAAGCTCCTGACTTCTCTACCATTGTGCATGCTGCAAAAGTGTAATCGAGGGATCTTTATGAAAAAACCTGTAACCTTAATTATCATGGATGGATTTGGTTACAACCCGGAGGATTACGGAAACGCCATTCGGGCGGCGCATAAGCCGAATTTGTCCAAGCTATTCAAGGAAAATCCCACCACCTTAATTGGTGCTTCGGGATTGGATGTTGGATTGCCCGACGGACAAATGGGAAACAGCGAAGTGGGTCACACCAATATCGGTGCGGGACGCGTTGTGTACCAAATGCTTGTGCGAATTTCCAAAGCCATTCAAGAGGGGACATTTTTTGAAAATCCTGTGTTGCAAGCGGCCATGGATAACTGCAAAACCCATGGTTCTGCGTTGCATTTGATGGGATTGTTGTCTCCGGGTGGTGTCCATAGCCATCAAGAGCATTTGTTTGGTCTTGTGGAAATGGCCAAACGCAATAAAATTGATAAAGTGTATATCCATGCCTTTATGGATGGCCGTGATGTGCCACCCACATCGGGTGTGGAATACATGCAAGAATGCTGTGAAAAGTTACAAGAAATTGGCGTCGGAAAAGTGGTTACTATTTCTGGACGGTATTATGCCATGGATCGTGACTTTGCTTGGGATCGGGAAGAAAAAGCTTATGCGGCTCTTGTGTATGGAGAAGGCAATCATTTTGAAGACCCGGTGCAAGCGTTGAAAGATTCGTATGCGGCCGGGGTTACCGATGAATTTGTGATTCCGACTTGTATGCAAGAAGGACGCATTGCAGAAAACGACAGCGTGGTGTTCTTTAATTTCCGTCCAGACCGTGCACGGCAATTAACAAGAATTTTTGTTGACGACAATTTTGATGGATTTGTTCGTAAAAACGGTCGTTTCCCTGTTCATTTTGTCTGTATGACAACGTACGATGCAACCATGCCAAATGTCTCGGTTGCGTTTCCTCCTGTGGAGTTAACCAATACTATGGGTGAGATTATCAGCAAACACGGAATGACCCAATTGCGGATTGCGGAAACACAAAAATACGCGCACGTCACTTTCTTCTACAACGGTGGAGAAGAGAAAACCTTCGAAGGGGAAGATCGCATTTTGATTCAATCTCCGGACGTTCCTACCTTTGATTTACAACCGGAGATGAGTGCGTATCCAATGTGTGATGCGGTCTGCGAGCAGATTTTAGCCGGCAAATACGATATGATTATTCTAAACTTTGCCAACTGTGATATGGTGGGACACACCGGTGTCTTTGAAGCAGCGGTGAAAGCCGTTGAAGCGGTGGATACCTGTGTGGGACGTGTCGTGGAGGCCACCTTGCAAATGGGCGGGGTTGCTCTCATTACCGCTGACCACGGAAACGCGGACAAGATGTATGAACCGGATGGATCGCCCTTTACGGCGCATACCACCAATCCTGTACCATTTTGTATTGTGGGAAAACCCTGTACGTTACGGGAAGGTGGCCGGTTAGGAGACATTTCTCCTACCATGCTGGACATTTTTGGCATTGAAAAACCAGCTGAAATGGATGGACAAAGCTTAATTCAATAACGATCAATCGCCCCTAGTGTTAGGGGCGATTATGTTTTTCGGAACTTTACAAAAATGGGGATTTCCGTTATAATAATTATTTGTACGGGGAAAACCCGCAAATGCTTTTAGGAGGCTCTGTTATGAGACAATTACAACGCACACTTGCACTGCTGATGGTTTTGGTACTCGCATTTTTTGCCGTGGGTTGTTCCACACCATCGGTTGCCATTTCTGTGGATGGACGGGAGTATTCCACGGGGGAATATATGGCCTATTTATACAACAATGCCACATCCCTTTATTATTACTATTCTAATTACGGTGATGTGACCACTATGTGGGATCAAAAACTTCCCTACACCAATCCTTATACTTTAACGGAATCTTCGGAAGAAGAATCCAAAGTGGAGTCTAAAGCGGAATCGGGAACGGAATCCGGTACAGAAACCAGTGCCACAGAAGAGAGTTTCAAAATTGCGGAATATTTGCAAAAAGAAACCACCGACCAAATTTTGTATTTGGCGGCTGTGGAAGCGTTAATGAAAGAAAACGATATTTCCATTAGCGATGAAAATATGAAAAAAGCTTATGCGGACCTTGAACAATACAGCGAAGAGGATTTGCTTACAAAAGGCTTTAGCAAAGAAAACTTTAGCAAAATGTACATTGCCACTCAATACGACGAAGACACCTTATTTGATGGTTTGTATGGTAAAGGCGGAAAACAAGAAGTGGCGGAAAAAGATGTTCGCGCCTACTTTGATAAGAACTTCTTAGCCTATGAAATCATTCAAATCACAACGGTTGACGCGGATGGAAATAGCCTTTCGGAATCGGAAATTGCGAAAATCCGTGAGCGTTTAGAAGGCTATTACGATGTTTACGAACAAACCGGAGATTTTGATAAAGCGGTTGCCAAGTATGATGCCGATTCCAGTTCGGACAAATCGGATAGCACCAAAGAAGACACCACCGAAAAGGATAGTGATTCAGAAGGTGGACTCAACTGGGATGGAACGATTACCAATGTGACTTCCAACACTTCCGATAATGTTCGTACCATGAACGCTGCAACCGAAAGCGACCAAGACTTGGTCAAAGCGGTGTTGAGTGTGGATGAAGGCGATGTGGAAATCGTCGAGTATAATCAAAATGGTACCAGTGCTATGTTAGCATTGATCTATCGTATCGATCCGGATGGAAAAGGTAGAGAAACCTATTATGATGATAGCCGTAGCGATGTTTTGAAAGCCATTAAGAGCGATGAGTTTAAAGAACTTTGCGTGAAAAAGATGGAAGAGATGTCCTCAAAAGTTGTCATTAATAAACGGGCATTAAACATGGTAAAACCAAAAGAATTCTTTAGTTAATAGGAAAAGGACCTGCTACTGCAGGTCCTTTTTTATGGGTTATTCGCTACAAAGTGTGTAAATTGTTTGGGCGTAAATGGTGGCGGTTTGCAACCACTTGTCAATGGCAAGGCGCTCATCGGCACCATGCATATGGTTGTCGTCTCCGGGATATTCGGCACCAAAGGCAACGGCATTAGGAATGCCATGAACGTAGGTGCCGCCTCCAATGGCAATGGGGCATCCAGCATCACCAGTGACCGATTCGTAAATGTCAAGAAGGGTTCTTACAAAAGGAGAATCGGCAGGAACATGGTGTGGGTCTACTCCGGTAGTCGTTATTGTAAAGAGCGAGGTTTCCTCGAAGGATTTAAAAGATTTTTCTAAAGACTCTTTTGTACAAACGAGGGGGAAACGGATGTCAATTTGTGCTTCTAAGCGGTCTTCAGTCATTATCAAACAACTGAGAACACAAGTTAGAGAACCGGAACACTCGTCTTGGCAAGCAAGCCCAAGAGCTTCTCCGAATACATCTCCAAAGGGGAACCATTTGGCAAGCATTTGAATGGCCTCGGTGCTGTCGCATCTATCCAAATCCAAGGCGCTGAGAATTTTTAAAAGTCCTGTTAAGGCATTAACTCCTTTTTCGGGGGTGGAGGCATGCGCGGCGGTACCGGAAACGGTCATTTGTAAAGTGTAATCGGATTCTTCAAAAGAGAAGGATAGACCGTGGGTACCAAGATGGTCGATGGTTTGCTTTATTTCTTCAACTGAAATGCCGTGCAAAATGGCGGTAGCGGTTTCAGGAACCGCATTGACAACTGTACCGGCATGAATCTCTTTAACGGCACAGGGAGCGGCTGTTTTTGCAAGGTTTGCGGTGAACACAGGATAAAAGCGACCTTTTTCAATGTTGATAACAGGAAAATCTCCATCCGGAGTGAACAGAAGGGGAGGAAAGGGTTCGCATTCTTTATAATAGTCCATGTCTTCTCCACCGGTTTCTTCGCTACATCCCACGATTAAACGAACGCCTTTTTTTAAAGGAATTTGTAAATCTTTGATAGCCTTTAGGGCAAAGAGGGCGGCGATGGTAGGACCTTTATCGTCAATGACACCGCGTCCGTAAAGATAGCCTTCCTGTTCGGTGACATTAAAGGGAGGATAGGTCCATCCAGTGCCTTCCGGCACCACATCTAAGTGAGAGAGAATGCCTAGTTTGGCAGGGCCTCCCCATTCCACGGTACCCGCAAAATAATTAAAATTCTTTGTTGTGAATCCAAAGGATTTGGCGAGATCTAGGTAAGTGTGCAAGGCATCGGCAACCGGTTGTCCGAAGGGTGCATTAGGAGAAGAAACCCTCCGAACACTGGGGTGTTTAACCAGCGCGCGGAGGGCATCAATCATTTCTTGCCGGTGTTCTTGCATATACAGGTCAAACGAACCTTGCATAGCAGACTCCTTTTTGCAAATAGAAATTAGGCTTTGCCGATAGAACCGAAGAGTTCCATTTTTTCTTTAACAGTGGCTTTGATGGCTTCGAAACCAGGTGCTAAGAGTTTACGAGGATCGTAGCCTTTACCTTGTTGATCTTTACCAGCTTCGATATATTCACGAGTGGCAGCTGCAAAGCTTAATTGGCATTCGGTGTTTACATTGATTTTGGAAACGCCGAGGCTGATAGCTTTTTTGACTTGGTCGGCGGGGATACCGGTTCCACCATGGAGAACGAGGGGCATCTCACCAACTTTAGCGTTGATGGCTTCTAAGACGTCAAAACGAAGTCCCGGCCATCCTTCTGGATATTTACCATGGATGTTACCAATACCGGCAGCAAGCATGGTGATTCCGAGATCAGCAATGGCTTTGCATTCGTTTGGATCGGCACATTCACCCATGCTGACAACGCCATCTTCTTCACCGCCGATGCCACCAACTTCTGCTTCTAAGGACATACCTTTTGAATTGGTAACAGCAACGAGTTCTTTTGTTTTGGCAACGTTTTCGTCAATGGGGTATTTGGAACCATCAAACATAACGGAAGAGAATCCTGCTTCGATGCATTTGTAGCATCCTTCGTAGGAACCGTGGTCGAGGTGAAGAGCAACCGGAACGGTGATGCCCATTTCTTCAATCATGCCGTTAACCATACCGACGATGGTTTTGTAACCGGTCATGTATTTTCCTGCACCTTCCGAGACGGCGAGGATGACGGGAGAATTGTTCTCCTGAGCGGTTTGAAGAATGGCTTTGGTCCATTCTAAGTTGTTGATGTTGAAAGCGCCGACGGCATAGTGACCAGCACGTGCTTTTTGCATCATTTCTTTTGCAGATACTAACATTTTTTACCCTCCAAATGTAAATTTTTAGTACGCAATTATTATATAGTAGACAGGGTAAAATTTCAAGTAGTTCCAGGGGTCTATATCGTCCTTTTTTTGAAAAAAATCAGCTAGAGTTTAGGAAAAGTATCTTCCATTTATATTTAAAGTATGATATTGTATACATATAGACTTTATATTACGAGGTGATTGTATGAAACGATGGTTAGCTTTTGTAGTAATATCTTCTGTTTTAACTCTTTGTTTTGCAGGATTGTTAATGATAAATTCTGGTGCGATTGATACGGCCACTGTGTATGAGGTGACGTTTGAGCGGGATAACGCAACCACGGTGTTATTCCAAGGAGATAACGCTATAGGTGAAATTGTGGAATGGCCACAGGGTTCTGGCAACCACGCCCTTCGTTATGAGGTGAATGCCCAATCCAGACCAAACCAAACGCATCCGTTTATTGTTATTGATGGTGTGACAGATTTTTTAGCAGGTCAGGAGAATATACCGGCAGGCTCTCTTACGATAGGAATTGATATGGGTTGCGCTCAAGAGGTAGACTGCTATTTATATCCTCTCATGGTGTACAACGAAACGGGAGAATGCTATTTTGATGGGGGTGCTATGGCTCCTGGCAATGGAGAATTTGTACGGAAAGCTTTCTATTCCAAACAAGATATTAACGGGTTTACCAGTGGTGGCAAAATTGCTTTTTGCGATGAGCAATCGGTCCCTGCTAACACCGTTATTTACATTGATAATATTCGAATGGAATGGAATGGGGATTATAAGGCTGTAAACGTTTCACACATGAATTATCCTAACACTTCGTATCTGGTAGAGTATACTAGCGTTCTTCATTGGGCTCCAACAACCACCACAATAGCGACCAGTGTTTTGGAGGATTCTAGCATCCTAAATGATTCCAGTGTGGCAACTAGTCCTTTTACCTACGGGGATGTCAACGACGACACGGAAATTGACATGAAGGACGTTTTAAATCTTCGCAAATACATTATGGATACAAATGAACCCATCAACGCCCAGGCGGCAGACGTCAATGTGGATCAATTTGTTGATATGAAAGACGTGTTGATGCTTCGTAAGTTTATTGCCCACATAATTGATACCCTTGGAACTGGGGAGATAACCTCCGAAGTTAGCAGTCAACCAACGATTTCCACGACGTCCACGACAAAAGCAACCACGACCACAACGCAACCGGTTGTGAGTGGCAATTATTTCCAATATACGACCAGTCAACAAAATGGATCTCTTGGCGTTTGGTGGTGGAATTGCAATACGGCAAAAACGGCATCGTCTTATACATCGAAGCTTCAGTTCCTACAAAATAACCACGTAACAGAAATCTATTTGTGTGTCATTCCAAATAACATGACCAATGAGCAAATTGCCAATTTTATTCGTGCGGCGGCCAGTTACGGAATGCGGGTCGCGTGGCTTGGCGGAGATGTCTCGTATATTTTACCGGGGGACACCGGGTACTGGACATTGTACAACGCCTTTGATACGTATCAAAAACAAGCCGCATCCGATGCAAAATTTTATGGCATCCATTTGGATGTGGAACCACATCAAAACACTTCCTTAGACGATCAAACAAAATGGCAGTACTATATTGATTATGCGCAAAGTGCTTGTGACCGTGCTCATAACGATGGGTATGTTATTGAGTGGGATATTCCATTCTGGCTGGAAACAAAGACAGTTTCCTTTAATAATCAATCCAATGTGAATTTAGCGCAAGCGATTATGTCGATTTCCGATGCGGTAACGCTAATGTCCTATCGGGACACAGCGGAAGCTATTTTGTCGGTTGGTGCGGAGGAAATTGCTTTAGAAAATAATACGCATTGCAAGGTTATTTTGGGTGTGGAAACCAATCAATCGTATGAGGGAGATTTTATTACCTTCTATGAGGAGGGAAAGGCAACCCTCTATAGTGAACTGACAACGGTCTTCCAAAATCTCTCTGGACGAGGATTAAGTTATGGATATGGTGGTGCAATTCACTATATTGATAGTTGGATGAGTTTAAAAGAATAAAAGTATAAAAGGATACACGCCATACCGTTTTTGGTATGGCGTGTTTTTTACAATCTTGAAAAAAGTATTGCAACTTTTTTAAAATATGCTATAATCCTCACCGAGATAGAAAAAAAAGAAGGGAGGAACAGGTATGCCGATTTTGTATTGCTTTGTCATAGGATATGTCATTGGGATTATTAATCCAGCGTTTATTATTGGAAAGTTAAAAGGATTTGATATCCGCACACAAGGATCCGGAAATGCGGGTGGCTCGAATGCCTTAATTACCATGGGTCGCTGGATTGGATTTGCTTGTATTATCTTTGATATTTTAAAAACGTTTGCAGCTATCAAGTTGGCAGAATATCTGTTTCCTGATTTTACGTCCTGCTTAGCGGTTACCGTTTCGGGATGTGTCTTAGGACATATTTATCCGGTTACCATGCATTTTCGTGGGGGCAAAGGGCTCGCCTGTATTGCCGGTGGGGTTTTAGCATACTCGGTTCCGCTTTTCTTCATTGCGCTGACAGTGGAAGCGGTGATTGCGATTATTATCAATTACATTTGCGTCATTCCGATTACCGCGTCGATTGTTTTTCCTATTTGGTATTTGATTGCAACCGGTGACGTTGTTGGCTTTTCCTTTATGGCCGTGGCGGCGATTGTCATTTTATCGCGTCATCGGGAGAATCTCGCAAGGATTAAAAACGGTACGGAGTTGCATTTAAGTTATTTGTGGAATAATCAGTTTTAAAGAAAAAAGGGATAGTGTAAAAACACTATCCCTTCATTTTTGCTTTATTGTTCCCAGTTGTGCCAAACGTTTTGTACATCTTCGTTGTCGTCTAACATATCAAGGAGTTTCTCCATCTTGGTTATCGCTTCGTCATCGGTGATGGTGTTATACATATCTGGCACCATTTCGACTTCGGCCGATACAAAGTTGTATCCTTTTGCAGATAAGTCATCATACACAGCGGAGAAGTCATCCGGCTCGGTAGTGATTTCAAAAACGTCATCATCTGCCGCAAAGTCAGAAGCACCGGCTTCTAAAGCGTCTTCCATGACTTTGTCTTCGTCGAGGCCTTCCGATTCAATGACCAACACGCCTTTTTTATTAAACATGAATGAGACACAGCCGGATTGGCCGAGATTTCCACCGAATTTATCAAAAGCGTGGCGTACATCGGCAGCGGTACGGTTGCGGTTATTGGTTAGGGTTTCTACAATAACGGCAATGCCGCAAGGACCGTATCCTTCGTATTGTAAAGCTTCATAATCGTCGGCATTTCCATCACCGGCGGCTTTTTTAATAATACGATCAATGTTATCGTTTGGTACGTTGTTGGCTTTGGCTTTGGCAATGCAATCCTTTAATTTGGAGTTGGCATTGGGATCGGGGCCACCGCCTTGTTTAACAGCAACGGCAATTTCTTTGGCAATTTTTGTAAAGATTTTTGCTTTAGCGCCGTCGGTTTTTTCTTTTTTGCGTTTAATGTTGTTCCATTTTGAGTGTCCTGACATACTAAAAATCTCCTAACAATGAAAATCTATTGTTGTGCTGTGGTAACAGCGGGAATGGTTGTAGTAACAGTGGTAGCAACGGTGGGAATATCCGAAGTTTTTTTGAGGCTAATGTATTGAGCACTGAC
This sequence comes from Clostridia bacterium, assembly GCA_017959985.1. Lineage (GTDB taxonomy): Bacteria > Bacillota > Clostridia > Oscillospirales > Acutalibacteraceae > RGIG426. The sequence continues at coordinate 10,787 of JAGCZP010000067.1, forward strand.
ATAGGCGGTGGTACCGGATAAGTTTTGTCCTTCGGAATTATCTTTCCAAGAAAATTCAATTTTGTAGAAGTCGCCTTCTTTGCCGAGAATGGTGACTTGTTCGCCTTTGGATAGGCCGCCCACAGCGTAGTGATCCAAATTTGGGGTGCGACGGACATTTAACGAGTCGGTCGCAAAGGCGGTGCAAGGAAATTCCGATATTTCAGCCGGGATGGTTGTGGTAGGAACGGTTGCGAGAGTTGTTACGGTGGTTTGCAAGGTTTCTGTCGGAGTAGTGGATTCTTCTTCTGAGGTTGTGGTTTCTTTATTGGAAGCAAAGCATCCGACTAAGCTTACACAAAAGACGATGAGAAGTATACCGAGAAAAAAACGTTTCATGGAAATTCCTCCTACCAAAATTACACCTTGCTTATTTTAGCACAATTTAGGGCTAATGAAAAGAGAAAGAACCCACATTTTTGTGGGTTCTTTTGTTTTTGTAAAAGGAATACTACCGGCACTGCCGGTAGTTCCAAAAAGCTTTAGCTATGCATAGAAAAAATTATCCTCCTTTGGTATGATGAGTGTGGTTCGCCAACCGCACGAAGAATACGCAAAGGAGGAATCAAGTCTGTAT
>JAGCZP010000005.1 GCA_017959985.1 Clostridia bacterium
ACAATTGAATGTGTTTGGTGACAGAAGATAACCATTCATCCCCACGAATCACATGGGTCGTATGCATAAGATGATCATCCACCGCATGAGCAAAATGATAAGTGGGAATGCCATCGGATTTGAGTAAGACAAAGTCTTCGTCATTTTCCGGCATCTCGATGGTTCCTTTAATCATATCGTCAAATTTAATACGACGACTCTCATCTCCATCAGAACGCAAGCGAACCACATAAGACTCGCCGGCTTCTATTCGGGCCAACACCTCATCCGGTGTTAGATTGCGACAATAGGCATAGGGTCCATAATACCCGGTTCTCATTTTTTTGGCTTCTTGCTCTTCTCTGGTTTTCGCGGCTAAATCCGAAGAACAAAAACAAGGGTACGCTAGTCCTTTTTTTACCAAATCTTTCACATAGGTTTGATAAATCTCCGCACGGTCACTTTGCTTGTAGGGCCCATACTCCCCTTTGACAACACCGGGAGCCACAAACCCTTCATCAATAGGAAGTTCAAATTGATTAAGACTTCCTAAAATATCGTCGGCGCCACCTTCTACTTCTCTTTTCTTATCCGTATCTTCCAAACGAAAATAAAAGAGACCTTTTGAAGCATCGGCTGTTAGACGGTCAATTAACGCCGAATAAAAAACACCCAAATGAAGATACCCTGTGGGAGACGGTGCTACACGGGTAACCCTTGCTCCTTCTGGAAGATTTCTTGTCGGATAGGCTTTCTCATAATCTTCTGGTGTTTTCGTTATATTCACAAACATCTTGTCTGCCACTTGACTCCAAGTTGCCATTTCTAATCACCTTTCCATAATCTTTACACATAATAGAGTAATAATATCTATATAATAGGGTTTTGTCAATGCTTTCCCCGTCGCAAAGTCAAGAAAAACGGCCATTTGCAATATTTTTTAAAAAGGAAGGGAATTGTTGTCCAATCTCGCTTCCTTTTGTGGTATAATATTATTTGCACAAAAAGAAAAACCCGATTTCGAAAAATCGAGTTTATGGAGCAAGCGATGGGAATCGAACCCACAACTGAGGCTTGGGAAGCCGCCATTTTACCACTAAACTACGCTTGCGCAACACAAGTATTTTAGCACGGGTATTCGAAAATTGCAAGATAGAATGCCCGAAAAAAGAAGGAATCATCATGGCATATCACGAATGCGAATTTTGTACCTTTTTCGTATCCGACGAAGAAAGCGGAGAGGAATACTGCTCGGTTAATTTTGACGAAGATGATTTAGCACGTTTTTTGTCAAACCCATCCGATTCCTGTCCCTATTTCCGTTCGGATGATGAATACGAAATCGTCAAACATCAAAACTAAGGAGAAACCAATGAAAATATGTGTCTACGGATCAGCAATTGATACCATCCCCACCCCCTATTTAGAAGCAGCAAAAAAGCTAGGAGAAATCCTAGCCCAAAAAGGTCACACCACGATTTTCGGTGGTGGTAATCATGGGGTGATGGGATATTTAGCAAGAGGGGTCGTTGCAAACAAAGGGGAACTAATTGGCATTGCCCCTAAATTCTTTGATAAAAGCGATATTCTATTCCCCGAATGCACTTCCTTTATTTTCACCGAAACCATGCGGGAAAGAAAACACAAAATGGAAGAATTGGCCGATGCCTTTATTGTGGCTCCGGGAGGAATTGGAACCTTTGAAGAATTCTTTGAAACCTACACGCTACGCCAGTTAGAGCAACACACAAAACCCATTATTCTCTTAAATATTGATGGCTATTATGATCATCTCATCTCTACCATCGACCGGGCTGTAAAGGAAAACTTCTTGACACCAAAAACTCGCTCTTTATTTGAAATTTTTGGAACATGCGAAGAAGCTATCGCCTATTTAGAAACATAAAGACAAAATGTTACGGGTCTATCGCAATGGATAGACCCGTTTTCGTATTTCTCAAAATAATATTTGATTTCTTCATTTACCCAATTACGGATGCGTAACACTGCTTCTGCAGAATGTGGGTAATCCTTAAAGGTTAAAACACCGGCTTCCGTTGCTTGATCCATCTTAGAAATGATTGCACCTTTTGGCATAACGGTTTCCAGTAACTTCAATGCACGCATATCTTGTAAGGCTTCGTTGAAGACCACTTGACGAAGAGAGCTAACAGCCTCTCCGTTTCTTCCAGGATACACCGAGAAGGCGTCACCAGACTGGAAGGCATTCATTGCATCGGTCATCTCATAGGGATTAATATCCATTAACGAGAACTGACTATTCCAGAAGTTATAGCCCCAATGTAAGAAACCTTTTACGTTGTACTTATACAGTTGGAAACCAATAACACGGTTACGATCCGATGGCATGGAAATAAAGCGGTTGGAAACCTTTTGGGCTTGGTCACAACAATAGTAAGTCCACAAAGGTTGTACGCCTTTCTTTTGGAAGCTTAACACCTTGCTTGTGGAAGGAATTGGCTGACGGATAAGACCTCTCTCATAGAATTCAAATTCCGAAAGCGCATCAATAACATGGCACTTCTTCAAGAGTTCTCTCGCCACAGCCGCGGCAGCCGCATATTTTTCTAAGTGTTCAATATGGGGTTCATCCGAGAAATGGAAATAGGTTTTATCCAGCCATTCTCTCTCTTTTAACCATGGTAACAAGGCACGAATAAAGGCTTTTAAGAAGTTTTGATATTCGTCCGATACCGAATCGGTTTCCCAGCCAAAAATTTGTTCATCTTTTCCATCGACTTTGGCAATGATTTTCGGAGCATGGGCAGCACCCCATTGGGTGAACAAGTGAGACATTTCAAAATTATGAATACCACACTCTTCAGCTAGCTTCATGTATCTCTCTAGCTTATCAAATCCAAACTCATATTTATGAGGCGCTGTTCGTTCCACATCCACCAGCTGAACCGTCATACGCTCTCCACCGACTAAGGTATCTAGTGGTGGTGTGAAGATAGGTGTCAAAATGAGATTCAAACCATATTCCGCCGCATTGCGCATATAGTTGGCAACGATTCTCCAGTACTCTTCACTCCAGATATCCACATGATAATAATTGCACAAGCAATCGTTATGGAGCCATTGGGTATAGAGCATTTTTTGAGGAGGAAGTTTAGCAGGAAGGACTTCTAATTCAAAAGTATCTTCACTAACCACTTTTCCATCGTTCACGGGATTTGGTTTACCTGTTTCATCTTTTAGCATGCGAAGGGTAATCGGATAGACCCCTGGTTTGCATTTTTCCGGAACATCCACCATAACCCAAATGCTACGCCATTGCCATGGCATCAAAATGAAGTTTGGTTGCACCGCATCCAACACATCTGGATACAGTCCCGGTTTGGTACGAAGATAGTAATCATCTTGTTCATACAAATAGGCAGGAACTTCACAAGGAACCGAGCGAACAGCAAATAAACGAATGCTATCCGACAATGGAGATTCCATTTCTAAGCGATAACGCTGTGTTCCGACTTCTCCTTCAAAATCGCGGCTATAGGCCAACTGGAAAGAATACTTTTCTCCCCGAAGGGCCATGCCACGCTCGTGACGTTCTGCTTTTGGTTCTTCATCTAAAAAGACCTTTTCTAAAGAACTTAAAAGTTTGGTAACAAACATACAATAAAACCTCTCAAATTAATAAACTTAGGATACTTTCAAATCGTACCAATCGCGTGTGCTATGAATGGCAAATCCAAGTCCATCCGGATAATCGCTGGCTTTCAGCTTAGAAGCAAACTCATTTAGCACGCCATACGCAACGGTCTTCGAGCTCTTGCTAAAGTCAACACCTGAGCCTTCACCCGAATCGCCCATTTCAATACTATACACAACCT
>JAGCZP010000068.1 GCA_017959985.1 Clostridia bacterium
AAGATGAACGTTCCCGGCTTCCGTAAAGGAAAGGCACCTCGCAAAATCATCGAAAAAATGTATGGGAAAGAGATTTTCTACGAAGATGCGATGAACGAAGTGTATCCAGATGCTTTGGATGCTGCTATCAAAGAAAGCGGTTATGAATTCGTGGAAGATAAGATTGATTTTGATGTTTTGTCGGTTGACGAGAACGGATTAGATTTTAAAGCCGTTATTACTGTAAAACCAGAGGTCACTATCAAAGATTATGTTGGCTTGAAAGCAGAACGTCCAGTTGTGTCTGTAAATGATGAGGATGTGGATGCAGAAGTCAAAAAACTTCAAGATCGTCAAGCTCGCTTAGTGTCGATTGAAGACCGTGCCGCACAGGACGGCGACACCGTTATTATTGACTACGAAGGTTTCTCAGAAGGAGAAGCCTTTGAAGGTGGTAAAGGGGAAAAACAAACTTTAGTGTTGGGTTCGAACACCTTTATCCCAGGATTTGAAGATCAAATTGTCGGCAAAAAGATTGACGAAGAATTTGATGTAAATGTGACCTTCCCAGAAGAGTATCATGCGGAAAAACTTGCCGGTAAGCCTGCCGTGTTTAAGTGTAAATTGTATGAAATCAAAGTTCGCGAACTTCCGGAACTTAACGATGATTTTGCTAAAGATGTCAGCGAGTTTGATACCTTAGAAGAATTAAAAGCGGATATGCGTCATCATTTAGAAGAACATGCGGAAGCCGATGCTAATGCTGCTTTTGAAACGGCTCTTGCGGAGCAATTAGCCGAAAAAGTGGAAGCCGACATTCCAAACGCAATGTTTGAAAATGCTATGGACGATTGTGTCCGTGATTTTGATAATCGCTTGCAATCCCAAGGCTTGAGCTTAGACATGTATTTGCAATACACCGGAACCGACATTAAAGATTTCCGTGAAAGCAATCGTGCCCAAGCGGAAAAACAAGTGAAAGTTCGCTTAGCTTTAGAACAAATTGTTAAGAATGAGAACTTGACAGTTTCCGATGAAGAAATGGAAGAAGAATACAAGAAGTTCTCCGAACAATATGGTATGCCAGTGGATCAAATCAAAGCGGTTATTAACGAAGATCATTTCCGCAAAGATATTGTCGTAGAAAAAGCCATGCATTTTGTTCGCGATAATGCAAAAGCCAGCAAACCTGCTGCCAAAAAAGCTCCTGCCAAAAAAGCAGAGGAGCCAGCTAAAAAAGCCACGACGGCAAAGAAAACCACAACCACAGCGAAAAAGACCACTTCTTCTACTGCCGCAAAGAAACCGGCAACCGCGAAAAAGACAACATCGACAACCGCTAAGAAAACCACTTCTACAGCTGCTAAAAAAACGACTACAGCGAAGAAAACCACAACCACTAAGAAAACGACTACCACAAAGAAGACAACCAAATAAGTGTTTTTGGATAAAAATCAGTAAGGAGGCTGTTATACATGGATAATATGAAAAACAGTTTAGTTCCCTATGTTGTTGAGCAAACCAGTCGCGGTGAACGCAGCTATGATATTTTTTCTCGTCTATTAAACGATCGTATCATTATGCTTTGCGATGAGGTTAATGAAGCCACGGCTTCGTTAGTCGTTGCACAACTTTTGTATTTGGAAGGACAAGATCCTGACAAAGATATTCATTTGTACATTAACAGTCCTGGTGGAAATATCAAAGATGGTATGGCTATTTATGACACCATGAACTTTATTAAATGCGATGTGTCTACTATCTGCATTGGTATGGCAGCCAGTATGGGTTCTTTCTTGTTGGCGGCTGGTGCCAAAGGAAAACGTTTGGCCCTTCCCAACAGCGAAATTATGATTCATCAACCCCTTGGTGGAACACAAGGACAAGCCAGTGATATTAAGATTCAATCGGATCACATCTTGTTTATCAAAGATAAGATGAATCGTTTGTTGTCAGAGATGACCGGACAACCATTGGATGTAATAGAAAAGGATACCGATCGGGATAACTATATGACAGCGGAAGAAGCTGTGAAATATGGTTTAATCGACAAGGTGATTGAAAAACGCTAACGAGAACTGTTTTAGTTAGAAAGGGGGAAAAATGATGTCTAACAATACAAACGATAGAGAAGAAGTGGTTTGTTCGTTTTGCGGCAAATCTCAAGACCAGGTGTTTCGTCTTTTAGCAGGACCTGGTGTCTACATTTGTAACGAATGTATTGATTTATGTAGTGACATCCTAGCACAAGATCGTGTGCTGAAAAAACCGTCCCCAGAGCATCGTGAGGTTATGGATTTACCCAAACCAAAGGAAATCAAAAAAGGCCTTGATGAATATGTTATAGGGCAAGATAAAGCAAAAAAAGTGCTTTCTGTTGCGGTGTATAACCATTATAAACGTATTTTTTGCCATCAACCCAATGATATCGATATTGGAAAAAGTAATGTGTTGTTATTGGGACCAACGGGTGTTGGGAAAACCGCATTAGCACAAACATTAGCGCGTATTTTGGATGTCCCGTTTGCTATTGCTGATGCCACAACCTTAACCGAAGCCGGATATGTAGGAGAAGATGTGGAAAACATTTTGCTTCGTTTAATCCAAGCGGCGGATGGAAATGTGGCAAAAGCAGAACATGGAATCATCTATGTGGATGAAATTGATAAAATATCTAGAAGAAGCGAAAATCCTTCTATTACAAGAGATGTCAGTGGCGAAGGTGTTCAACAGGCCCTCTTGAAAATTTTAGAAGGAACCGTCGCAAACGTTCCGCCAACGGGTGGTCGAAAACACCCGCAAGCTGAGTTTATTCAGATTGATACCACCAATATTCTCTTCATTTTAGGTGGCGCCTTTGCGGGAATCGAATCGATTATTGAAAAAAGGCTTGGTAGTGGAGCCATAGGATTCGGAAACGAAGTGATTTCGAAGAAGCATTTAGACTCTCAAAAAATCTTAGAGAAAGTTATCCCACAAGACTTAATTAAGTATGGTCTTATACCAGAAATTGTGGGAAGAATGCCGATTCAAACCACGTTGGAATCCTTAGATGCTGATGCACTTGTCAAAATCTTAACCGAACCGAAGAATGCACTCGTTAAGCAGTATTCGTATTTGTTTGACTTAGATGATGTGAAACTAGAGTTTAAGCCGGCTGCATTGAAAGCCATTGCGGAAAAAACTTTAGCGTTAAACACAGGTGCAAGAGGATTGCGGGCCATTTTAGAAGGATTGCTGACGGATTTAATGTACGATATTCCTTCGGACGCCACTGTCTCTCGTATTGTCATTACGAAGGAATGTGTGGAAGGAAAAGGAAAACCAGAAGTGGTGATTGATCCTACAAGAAATCCAGCCAAACCAAAATCCGCAACTAAAAAGGTTCAAAAGAAGCGTGCAATTGTATCATAAAAAACGATAACGAGGAACAATTATGTCAAGAATCAACAATCCTGTTCGTTTGAAAACACTGCCCCTGCTTGCCTTGCGGGGGCTTGTGGTTTTTCCGGGCAACTTAATTCATTTTGATGTGGGAAGAACTCCCTCTTTAAATGCCTTGCATAGAGCAATGGACGATGACCAGAATTTATTTTTGGTTACCCAAAAAGATTCCACTGTGGAACATCCTTTACCGGAAGATTGGTATTCGGTAGGGGTTGTTGCCCATATTCTACAAATTATGAAACTGCCGGATGAAAAATTTCGCGTGGTGGCGGAGGGAATCTACCGTGCCGATATGAAAGGGATTATTCAGGCGGAACCATTTTTCTTAGCGGAAACGGTGGAGAGAATTGACCGAAACACCAATAACGCGGATAAAGCTATCGCTTTAGAAAGAGAACTGCGTACACGGTTCGAAGAGTATGAGAAAGAATCGCCTGTGATTCCTCCAGATGTTCTCTCTAAAGTGCAAAAAGCCGATTCGTTAAGTCTTTTGAGCGATACGATTGCTCATGCGCTATCCATTACCTTAGAAGGGAAACAAGCTCTTTTAGAAATGGTTACCGTTACTCGGAGAGCCGAGCGCGTATTAAACTATTTAGCGCACGAGCAAAAGATCTTGGATATTGAACTGGATTTGCAACGAAAAGTGCAAGAAAACATTGATGATAACCAAAAAGATTATTTTCTTCGGGAACAGTTGCGTGTCATTAATGACGAGTTGGGAGAAGACGATAATCCGCAAGAAGAAGCCGAAGAATACCGGATTGGGATTAAATCGCTTCATCTAGAAGAGGATATTGAGAAAAAACTCTTAAAAGAGTGTTCAAAATTATCAAAAATGCCAGTGGGTTCTCATGAAGCAACGGTTGTGCGTACTTATTTGGACACGGTTTTAGCATTGCCGTGGAACCAGAAAACGGAAGAAGTATATAATCTAAAAAATGCACGAAAAATCTTAGATGATGAGCATTATGGCTTAGAAGAAGTCAAAGAACGAATTATGGAAATTATAGCGGTACGTCAGCTCTCAAAAGAGATTAAAGGCCAAGTGGTATGTTTGGTAGGACCTCCCGGTGTCGGAAAAACGTCTATTGCCAGTTCAATCGCTAAGGCAATGGGGAGAAAGTATGCCCGCGTCTCCTTAGGTGGTGTACGGGACGAAGCCGATATTCGTGGCCATCGTAAGACTTATATTGGAGCAATGATGGGTCGTATTATGGATGCGGTCAATCAAGCAGGCTCTTGCAATCCGTTTATCCTTTTAGATGAAATTGATAAATTGGGGAATGATTATCGGGGAGATCCTGCCTCGGCTTTACTAGAGGTGTTAGATACCGAACAAAATGTGCGATTTGTGGATCATTTTTTAGATATTCCATTTGATTTATCGAAAGTGGTCTTTATGACCACTGCCAACTTGGCAGAGACCATCCCAGCGCCTTTATATGACCGTATGGACGTGATTACCCTTAGTGGCTATACGGAGAGGGAAAAGATTCAAATTGCGAAAAATCACCTAATTAAGAAACAAATAAAAGCTAATGGGTTGACGGTAAAGCAATTTATGCTTTCGGAAACGGTTTTAAAAGCCATTATTGAAGGGTATACTAGAGAAGCAGGGGTACGAACCTTAGAGCGTACCATTGCAAAACTTTGCCGAAAAGTGGCTTTGGAAAAAGTCGAAAACAATAAGGATTTAAAAATCACTGTTAAGAATTTGGAAAAATTGCTTGGACCTCGTAAGTACATGAATGAAGATCCATCCCTAGTGGATGCCATTGGGGTTGTCAATGGACTAGCCTGGACAAGCACTGGTGGTGAACTGCTTCCTATTGAGGTTTCCATCCTAGAGGGAACGGGAAAAGTTGAATTGACCGGCTCATTGGGAGACGTCATGAAGGAATCCGCAAAAATTGCCATTTCCATCATTCGAGACATGGCGGATAAACTGGGCATTCAAAAAGATTTTTATAAAACAAAGGATATTCATATTCATGCTCCAGAAGGGGCGGTCCCTAAGGAAGGTCCTTCTGCCGGTATCACCATGACCGTGGCATTAGCGTCTGCTTTGATGGGCAAACCCGTAAAGGGATCTGTGGCCATGACAGGGGAAGTTTCTCTTCGTGGAAAAGTGCTTCCGATTGGTGGTTTGAAAGAAAAGACCATGGCCGCATATATGAATGATATGGAACGGGTTTTTATTCCGAAAAAGAATGTACCGGATATTCAAAAAATTGACAAGGAAGTTCTTGATAAAGTGCAACTGATTCCCGTGAAAACGGTAGAAGAAGTGTTAGAAATGGTATTGGTTGGATGGGAAAAAGGAAAGAATAAAAAACACGCTTATCTAGCCAGTGAAGGATACAAACCATCGACGATTTCTTCTTCGGCAGAAAACTGAAAGGAGTAACGCTTATGAAACTGGAAAGCGCTGCGTTTGAAAGTGCTGCCGCTTTACCAAAACAGATTCCAGCATCCACTATGCCGGAAGTGGTGTTTTCTGGTCGTTCGAATGTGGGGAAATCTAGCCTTATTAATTCTCTTTTGAGAAGAAAAGGGCTTGCAAGAACCAGTGCCACACCTGGGAAAACGGCAACCATCAATTTTTATAAAGTGGACTCGGTTCGTTTTGTGGATTTGCCAGGATATGGATACGCGAGAGTTTCACAAGCAGAAAAACGACGTTGGAGTGAACTCATTGAAGGCTATTTTGCGCAAGATCGAGATTTTCGATTAGTGATTCAGCTTTGTGATATGCGTCATGAGCCCACGAAAGACGATAGGCAAATGATTGAATTTATGGAAGAACAAGGCTTCCCATTTCTTCTAGTTTTGACAAAAGCCGATAAGCTGAATAAAACGGAGCGTTCCAAACAGGAAGAGGCATATAAACGCCTTTTTGAGGATTATGAGGGGTTATATACTATCCCATATTCCTCGGTTACAGGTGAGGGAAGAGAAGAGCTTCTTTCGATTATTGAAGAAGTTAAGGAGGAAGAATGATGATTAGTGAATGTTTAGCAGTTAATGAACAAGGTCATTTGACCGTATCTGGTGTGGATACGGTGGCATTGGCCGACCAATACAAGACGCCATTATACGTAATGGATGAAGAAACCATTCGTTTGAATTTACGCAATTTAAAAAAGGCAATCGATGAATCTTGTCCTAGTGGTGGCTTGGTCGCATTTGCGTCAAAGGCTTGTAGTTTTAAAGAAATGTATCGTATTGTTCATGATGAGCAATGTGGAACAGATGTTGTTTCTTGCGGGGAAATGATGACGGCATTAAGTGCTGGAATGCCTGCGGATAAGATTTTTTATCATGGCAACAACAAAACAGAAGAAGATTTAGAATTAGCGCTTGAAAAGAACATTGGGCATATTGTTGTGGATAATCCGGATGAACTGGAAATGTTATCGAAGTTAGCGGGGGAAAAGGGCAAAGAAGTTCGTGTATTGCTTCGTATTACCCCAGGAATTGATGCCCATACCCATAGTTTTATTAAAACGGGTCAAATTGATTCGAAATTTGGATTTACCCTAGAAACAGGGGAAGCCCTAAAAGGAGCTAAACAGGCCATTTCTCTTCCGAATATTATCCTAGAAGGACTCCATTGCCATATTGGTTCGCAGATTTTTGACGAAGAACCGATGAAACATGCTGCAGAAGTTATGATTACCTTTATGTCTCAAATACAAAAAGAGACAGGGTATGTCATCCCTGTCTTGAATTTGGGTGGTGGATTTGGAGTTGCCTATACGGAAGATGATCATCCGAAAAAGCATTATGAGTATATGCATTTAATTGGCGAAAAGGTTAAGGAAGTTTCAGAAACCTTACAATTCCCAGTTCCTTTCGTTGTGGTGGAGCCTGGACGTTCTATTGTGGGATCGGCTGGTATTACGTTATACACAGTCGGACATGTGAAAACAATCCCAGGAG
>JAGCZP010000069.1 GCA_017959985.1 Clostridia bacterium
GGAAAATGGCCATCTGGATTTTCTTGTTCTGGAACTACCAAAACATTTTCCATGCCAATGGTGGAAAGAATCTTTTTCACTGGCTTATTTCCCGTACCATTGAGAGGGGTATAGACAACCTTCAGCCCTGCCTTTTTTGCAACGTCTGTGTGTATTTGTTGCTTTAACACGTTTTGCATAAATGCATCTAGTAAATCTTGCGAAATGGTTTGAATTTGTCCATTCGAAACAGCCATTTCATAATCCATGGTTTTCACATCATGGAACATCGCATGCTTTTGAATGAAGCTGGTAACTTCATCCGCTGCTTTTTCGGTCATTTGTCCCCCATCCGAGCCATAGCATTTATAACCATTGTATTTAGAAGGGTTATGACTAGCTGTAACCATAATACCTGCTTGGCATTTTAAATACCGCACCGCAAAAGAAAGCATCGGTGTTGGCATAAGTTCCGGCATAATATGTACCATAATACCGTTCGCCGCTAAAACACTGGCCGCCGCTTTCGAAAACACATCGGAATTAATGCGCGAGTCATAAGAAATTGCCACCGAAGATGTTTTATAATGGGCATTTAAATAATCCGCTAATCCTTGTGTTGCACGAGAAACCGTATAGATATTCATGCGGTTGGTACCGGCTCCTATAATTCCCCGAAGCCCTGCTGTACCAAAGGACAACTCGCGATAAAAACGGTCATTGATTTCTTCTTCGTTGCCTTCATTTTCTATTAAATCATTGTAAAGGTCTTTATCTTCACAGACTTCCTTTTTCCATAGTGTAAATAAGTCTTGAACATTCTTTGTTAACATCGGTTATTTCCTCACTTAATACATTTTTACTGCTTTATCTAGTAATTGTTTCATGCCCTCTCTCGCCTCTTCAGGAGATAAGATCTCCAGTTTATCCACCAGCGGGAAGATAAACCCATAAAATTGTGGGCTTAGTGCCACTTTCACACGGGCAATAAAATGTGTGTCATCATCCGGAGAGGTCCATACATCTCTTCCAAAACGGTCAAAGATGACTCTTGCAATATCATTAGAAACACGAAGTTTTACCGTCACCTCGGTTCCTCCATACATATTAAAGATTTCTTCCGTATACGATTCAATCGAGATCTTTTCAAACTCTTCTTTTCCATCTCGCTGTTTCTTCGTCACGGTAATCTTTTCCATCAAGTCCACACGAAAGTTCTTCATTAGTTCTGTTTCCGATTCCCAGCCAACCACATAATACTGCTGATTATCCACAATCAACGCAAAGGGACTAATGCAATATACTTTTCCATCGTGGCGATATTCTTTTTCCTTTTTCTCGTTGTAGGTTGCGTATTGGAATTCAATCTTTTTATCTTCATTAATGGCTCTAAAAAGATCATCCACGTTATAATACACGCTCTCGTTCATCGATTTAATACGATTCGAGACATACACCTGGCGATGCAAGGTTTTGGCTTGGTGTTCGCTCGCAAGGCCTTCTAATTTACGAATAAGTTCCAGTGTCTTCTTCTCGGTTACGAATTTTGAAGTTTGAATGCTATCCACCAAAAGTTTCAGTTCTGGCAATTGAAAATCACGGCTAACTAGATAGAACCCGGAGTTCTTTCCCCGTGTAGAAAGGATATCAAACCCAAACTCTTTTAAGGATACAATATCGTTGTAAACACCTTTTCGTTCCGCGTGAATGCCATGGCTTTCTAGCATGTTTAATAAATCCGAAGTGGAAGCCAAATGATCTTCATCGGTTTTCTTCATAAGATAATCAAGAATGTATAAAATTTTCAGTTTTTGATTCGAATACTTTGGCACATTCTCACGTCCTTCATCATAAAAAACATTGTGTTTATTATATCCCATTTATTGGACAATAGCAAGATAAAGCCTAGAAAAAGGCGGCCACTTTTCATGGCCGCCTTCTCAATATTTTCTTAGAATTCCGTAATGTATTTTGCAATATATCTACGAATCTTCAGAACGTCTTTCATATCGATTTGATTGTCACGGTTGACATCCGCCGCTTCACGACTATATTTGCTTTCATCAATTGGTTGACTGGCAATCTTTTTACGAAGCATCAAGATGTCCTTCATGTCAATTTCACCATCGCTATTAACATCTCCAAGAATGTAAGCAGGTTTCAAAGGAATATCTTGCAAGTCAAGCACTTGATTCACAAATAAGCTATTGGTAAAGGTTGCGGTATAACGGGTAGTTCCCATAATGGTTGTGGTAGAATCAACAAGCATCACACCACTAGCCGATACGGTCTCGGTAGCCACATGACTGTGATCCCGTTGGCAAACCGCCGTGGCTGTACAACGGCTTCCATCCGCTGTCCACTGATATGTTGGAATACCCCAATCATGTCCTAGAGCAGGAATGTTTTGAACATCCTTAGTTTGTGCTGTAAACAAGTCATTTGCAAAGCTTACAGAATATCTCGTCGTTCCTGCTATTTCACATGTTGCAGCAACCAATTGACTACTTGTAGAATTCACGGTTTCCGTAATCACATGGCTCGAATCATTACGGCATACCACTGTTGCGGTACATTGTCCATTATCGTTTGACCATGTATAGGTTGGGGTGCCCCAATCATGTCCTAATGCTGGAATATTTTCTACATCTTTTGTTTGTTGTGTAAACAAAGCATTGGTAAAGGTTGCTGTATACCGAGTTGTTCCAACACTCTCACAAGTTGCTGCCACCAATTGGCTACTAGATGCATTCACCGTTTCGGTAACCACATGATTGGCATCGTTTTGACAAATCACAGTCGCCGTGCATTGACCATTATCATTCGCCCATGTATAAGTTGGTGTGCCCCAATCATGTCCTAACGCTGGAATGTCTTGAACATCCTTTTGTTGACGTTCAAACATGGTATTGGTAAAGGTAGCACTATAAGTGGTTGTTCCCACACCTTCACAAGTCGCGGCAATTTTCACTTCACTGGTTATCACACCATTTTCTTGTACATTTTGATCCGGGAATGGACAGGTTGCTGTTGCCACACAAGATTTTCCATCGTTAGACCATTGATACGAAATCTCATAATCGAATGGTAACATATCAATATCTGCAATTACTTTTTCCTGCGTGCTAAATGCTTCTTTTGTGAAGGTCGCTACATACGTGTGCTCTCCCTTCTCTGTGCTGCTAGCTGCTTTAGAAATGTAACTGGAAATCGTTGCATCTTCCGAAGCTGTATGAGCAGTATCTCTCGAACAGGTAGCAAAGCCAGAGCAAGAAGATCCATCAGCTGCCCATGTGTATTGTGGATGCCAGTCATGTCCTAATGCCGGAATGTCTTGAATTTCTTTTTTCTGTTCTTCAAATAAACTGTTGGTAAAGGTAGCTAAATATTTGGTGGTGCCCTTACCTTCGCAAGTCGGAGCAAACAATTGGCTGGTTGTCACATTAACAGTCTCTGTTGCCACGTGGCTCGCATCATTTTGGCAAATAGCGGTGGCCGTGCATTGGCTATTGTCATTTGACCATACATAAGTTGGTGTTCCCCAACTATGACCTAATGCGGCAATATCTTGCACATCTTTGGTTTGTGTTTGGAAGTTTCCGTTTGTAAAGTTCGCCGTATATCTAGTTGTTCCTTTTGTTTCACAAGTCGGAGCAACCAATTGCGAAGCACTCGTATTCACGGTTTCTGTTAATACGTGGCTGGAATCCTTTTGGCAAATGGCTGTAGCAGTGCATTGATGTCCATCATTGGACCACGTATAGGTTGGTGCACCATAGTTATGTCCTGTTGCGGGAATCGTAACGGATTTGCTCTGTGTCTCAAATTCCTCATTTGTAAAGGTTGCAATGTACACTCTAGAACCCGTTCCCTCACAAGTTGCTTGCGTCGAAACAAAATTTGTCGAAGTGGCCGTTTCAGACATCACATGACTAGAATCTAGGGAGCAAACAGCGTTTGCTGTGCAGGTAGCATTATCGTTCGACCATGTATAGGTTTTCACCCAATTGTGAACGTGTACATTTACCACAGGTGTTGAATCAATTGCCGAAGGAACTTCCGAACCATCACTACGAATCATATTATTGTGCTTGAAATATGGATCCAAAGCACAATCGCCCGCTGGAGCATCATCCGCGATGGTAAAATGAAGGGTCAAGAATTGCCCTGTCAAAGTATGATTTACAAATTGCGAATAAGCGGTTTGAACAGAAATCGAAGAATCCGAGGTAATCTCTAAAACCAAGGCATTCAACGCTTCTTTTCCCGGTGTTACATCATATCCTGCAAAGGATAAAACATCGGAATCAAACCCAACACTAATTTGGAAGCCCCAAATACCATCATTTTTAGAAATGGAAAGAGGAATGTCTACCGTATCACCACGCATACCCGTTGCGCTGCCAATTGTTAAGACAAACTCTTCCTGTCCCGTTAACGCAAAAGAACTAAGCGTGCCTGCTGTCATAAACATGCTTAGTACAAAGGTTAAGGAAAGAACAATCGCAAGAATTCTTCCAAAAGATTTCATAAACAAATCACCTCATTTAAGTCTTTCAACTAGATAGTATCATTATGCACTAAAATCTGAGTTTTTTCAACCATTTTTTATATATTTTTAACAAGAAAATGCTTAAATAAGCGACCGGTTTCCCAGTCGCTTATTCTTTCTCTTATTTCCTAAATAAAGTAACGATTCGTCTAGCCGCTTCGATGGTATCTTCCCGACTTCCGAAGGTAGAAAACCGGAAATAGCCTTCTCCACAAGCACCGAATCCTTCTCCAGGGGTTCCAATCACTTGAATGTTTTCAAGCAGATAATCAAAGAACTCCCAACTGCCCATTCCGTCAATGCATTTAAGCCAAATATATGGTGCATTTTTACCACCGCAGTACCAAACACCCAACGCATCTAGCGCTTGCATCAAAATGCGAGCATTTTCTTTGTAGTACTGAATATTTTCCTTAACTTGTTTTTGTCCCTCTGGCGTAAAAATAGCCGCGCCACCTTTTTGAATTACATAAGAAACACCATTGGTTTTTGTGGTACGGTTTCTTACCCACATATCGTTTAAGCACATACCGTTGCGAACCAAATCTTTTGGAATAACGGTATAACCTAGTCTTGTTCCCGTAAACCCCGCAGTTTTTGATAACGAACAAATCTCAATGGCACACGTTTTTGCTCCCGGTAACTCGAAAATGCTATGTGGTAAAGTTTCGTCTTCAATAAATGCCTCATACGCGGCATCAAAGAGAATCACAGAACCATTGTTGTTGGCAAAATCGACCCATTCTTGTAACTGTGTACGATTAAACACCGCCCCCGTTGGATTGTTTGGAGAGCAAATGTACAAAATATCCGCTTTTATTTCCTCACACGGTTTTGGCAAAAATCCGTTTTCTTGTCCAGAAGCTAAGTGCACAATCTTTCTACCAGCCATAATATTGGCATCCACGTAGGCCGGGTAGGCTGGTTCAATGACCAATGCGCTAGAAGAGCGATCAAACAAGTCTAAGATATCCCCTAGTTCGTCACTGGCTCCGCTAGACACAAACACCTCTTCACTAGAAAGCGAAACACCGTGGCTCCCATAATACTTTGCAATGGTTTCTCTCAACGTTGTGTCACCACATTCTGGCATATATCCATGAAAACGTTCTTTGTTAGCTTGGTCATCCACCGCCTCATGAAGGCTCTTAATAACTGCATCACAAAGAGGCAAGGAAACATCACCAATACCCATACGATACATATGCTTATCCGGATGGGCTTCCGAATACGCTTTCACTTTTTGCGAAATACGATAAAACAAATACGAATCTTTTAAATCCGCATAATGCATATTGGGAGTAATCATCGTGATACCTCTCCTTCATAGACAATTTCTGCAGGACCATTCATTGTAATCTCCGAATTCTCTGTACTGGTAATCTCTAATGGCCCCCCATCTAATTCCACCGTAATCGGTGTATTTACTGGGCAATACCCTTTCTTAATCGCCGCCGTAACCGAAGCACAAGCCCCTGTTCCACAAGCAAGTGTAATACCACTACCACGTTCCCAAACACGCATACGAAGTTTTGTGCTGGATAGCACTTGAATAAACTCCACATTCACGCCACCAGGAAACGCTTCGTGCTTTTCAATTTTGGGCCCGATGGAATCCACCGAAACTGCATCCATATCCTCCACAAAAATGACGGCATGAGGATTGCCAACCGATACCGGTGTGCACACAATTGCTTGTCCATCAACCACCAAAGACAAGTCCTCTTCTGCCTTGGTTTGACCCATCTGCACTTCCACCGTCTTCACTTTTCCATCTTGTACATGAAGATGCAACGTTTTAATGCCCGATAAGGTTTCCACTTCTAAAACCGTTTTTTCAGTATATCCCTTATCGTAAACATATTTACCAACGCAGCGAATCCCATTACCGCACATTTTTGCTTCGCTTCCATCCGCATTAAAAATGCGCATCTTAAAATCCGCAACATTCGAAGGGGAAATATAAATCAATCCATCGGATCCTGCGCCAAAATGCCGTTCAGACAAGGCAATGGCTAATTCTTTGACATTGGCAGGAACTTCCTCATAAATGTAGAGGTAATCGTTTCCAAGTCCTTGCATTTTTGTAAAGTGCATCTTGCATTCTCCTTATTTTGAGTCGATTGTCGATACGCCCAATGTAACCTCTTCCAAAACATCTAACACCATGCGCACCGTGTCAAGAGAGGTTAGCATCGTAATGTTATTCTGCGCCGCACAACGGCGAATGGCCACGCCATCTCCGTAGTGAATTCCCGAACGAATGGCTCTCGTGTTAATCACATAGCTTACATAACCGGCACGGATAGAATCCAACACTTCTTCGCTACCTTCACTTGGTTTTTTGCGAATCTTTGTACGAATACCGTGTTCTTTTAACACTTCTCCCGTCAAAGAGGTGGCTTCGATATTAAAGCCCATATTGTAGAACCGACGTACAAGCGGTACGGTTTCTTCTTTGTCTTCATCAGCAACGCTCACCAATACGGTTCCATAGTTTTTAAGAGACAGCCCTGAAGCGGTCAATGCCTTATAAGCAGCTCTATGCAACTTATCATCATAGCCAATGGCCTCACCTGTGGACTTCATCTCTGGGGAGAGATAGGCATCCATCCCACGAAGTTTTGAGAAAGAGAAGGCAGGCACTTTTACATAATAGCGTTGCTTTTCTCTTGGATAGCGACAGAAAATACCCTGTTCTTGCAGGGAAACCCCTAACATTGCCAATGTTCCTATATCCGCTAGATTATAGCCGGTTGCTTTGGATAAGAACGGAACTGTTCTGGAAGAACGTGGGTTTACTTCGATTATGTAAACCTTTTGCGAGGAACTGACGATGAATTGGATGTTAAATAGCCCAACAATACCAATGCCAAGACCCAGTTTCTTCGTGTAATCCAAAATGGTTTGTTTCACTTCATCCGAAAGGCTATACGAAGGATACACACTAATGGAGTCACCCGAGTGAACACCAGTCCGCTCCACCAGTTCCATAATTCCAGGCACAAAGACGTTGGTGCCATCACAAACGGCATCCACTTCCACTTCTTTTCCCTGGATGTACTTATCCACCAAAACCGGTTTGTCTTCATCAATTTCTACGGCCGTTTTAAGGTAATTCCACATAGATTCTTCTTTTGAAACAATCTGCATAGCCCGTCCGCCGAGCACAAAGCTAGGACGAACAAGTACCGGGTATCCAATCTCTTTGGCCGCTGCAATACCGGCTTCAATACTAGTAACCGCTCGGCCCTTTGGTTGTGGAATATCTAAATCAATCAACAGTTTTTCAAACAAATCTCTGTTCTCTGCTCGATCGATAGCTTCACAGTCTGTACCGATAAGGGGTACCCCATGCTCTTTCAACGGTTCGGCTAAATTAATAGCCGTTTGTCCACCAAAGGTGGCAATCACTCCTTTGGGTTGTTCCAAAAGGATAATATTCATCACATCTTCAGTGCAAAGTGGTTCAAAATACAGTTTATCCGAACAAGTATAATCAGTAGAAACCGTCTCAGGGTTATTGTTAATAACAATAGCCTCGTACCCGGCTTCTTGAATGGTTTTTACCGCATGGACCGTCGAGTAGTCAAACTCCACCCCTTGCCCAATACGAATAGGTCCCGAGCCTAAAACAATAATCTTTTCCTTTTTAGAGACACGGGATTCGTTTTCTTCCTCGTAGGTGGAGTAGAAATACGGAATATAGCTTTCAAATTCCGATGCACAAGTGTCAATCATCTTGTACACTGGGAAAATGTTTTGCTCTCTACGAAAATCAAAGATTTCCTTTTCTTTTTTGCCCCAAAGGACCCCAATTTCTTTATCCGAGAAGCCCATTTTCTTTGCGTCTTTCAAAAGATCGATATCATCCTTGTGTCCTTTAAGAACTATCTCCATTTCGACAATCTTTTGCAGCTTACGAATAAAGAACTTATCAATCGCGGTTTTGTCGGTAATTTCTTCCACCGTGGTACCAAGTCGCAATAATTGGGCGATGGCAAAAATACGGTCATCGGTTCCAATGGAGATATAGTCAAACAAAGCCTTTTTATCCCAGCTATCAAACTTCGGAAGATGCAAATGGAACACACCGATTTCCAAAGAACGAATTCCTTTTAACAGGCTTTCTTCAAAGGTTCTACCAATGCTCATAACTTCACCGGTAGCTTTCATTTGTGTCGAAAGAGAGTTATTAGCATCGGCAAATTTATCAAAAGGAAACCGTGGTAATTTGGATACCACATAGTCAAGTGTGGGTTCAAAGGATGCCGGCGTATTGGCAATTTGAATTTCATCCAGTGTCATCCCTACACCGATTTTGGCAGAAACCCGTGCAATGGGATATCCGCTCGCTTTAGAAGCCAATGCAGACGAACGAGAAACCCTGGGGTTAACTTCAATCAAGTAATACTGGAACGATTTGGGATCAAGGGCAAATTGCACGTTGCATCCACCCTCAATTTTTAACGCACGAATAATTTTGAGTGCGCTATCCCGAAGCATATGGTATTCCTTATTGGTTAAAGTTTGAGAAGGGCACACCACAATAGAGTCCCCTGTGTGAATGCCAACAGGATCCAAGTTCTCCATATTACAAATCGTGATAGCGGTATCATTTTTATCCCGCATCACTTCGTATTCAATTTCTTTGAAGCCTTTGACGCTTTTCTCCACAAGCACTTGGTTCACCGGAGAAAGCTCTAAGGCATTTTTCATAATAGAAATGAACTCTTCTTCGTTGTTTGCAAAGCCACCGCCGGTTCCTCCCAGTGTAAAGGCCGGACGCAGTACAACCGGATATCCAATCTTTTTTGCTACCAACAATCCCTCTTCAATGGAGGAGGTTGTTTCTGACGGCAACACCGGTTCTCCCAAGGCTTCGCACAGTTCTTTGAAACACTCACGGTCCTCTGCTTTTTCAATAGATTCGCTATTGGTTCCCAGTAATTCTGTATGGCATTCTTGCAAAACACCATTCTTCTCTAGTTGCATAGCGATATTAAGTCCCGTTTGTCCTCCGATGCCGGGTAAAATTGCATCCGGACGTTCATAGCGGATAATTCTCGCAATATATTCCATTGTCATGGGTTCCATATACACTTTATCCGCAATGGAAATATCGGTCATGATGGTGGCAGGGTTTGAGTTACATAAAATGACCTCATACCCTTCCTCTTTTAACGCCAAACAAGCCTGTGTTCCCGCATAGTCAAATTCCGCCGCTTGTCCAATAACAATAGGCCCAGAGCCGATAACCAATACTTTTTTAATGTCTGTTCTCTTCGGCATGGTTATCTCCCTCCCATCATGGCAATAAAACGATCAAACAAATAGGTACTGTCACACGGTCCTGGGGCGCTTTCCGGATGGTACTAAACACTAAACACCTTATCCTTTTGACATTCCATTCCCTCAACCGTATTATCCAGTAAATTAATATGGGTGATTTCTAAAGGGGTATCCTTTAGGCTGTCCACATCCACCGCATAGGAATGGTTTTGAGAGGTAATCTCAATTTTACCGGTTTGTAAGTTTTTAACGGGGTGATTTCCCCCACGATGCCCAAACTTTAATTTATAGGTCTTTGCGCCATAGGCTAAACAAAGTATCTGGTGTCCAAGGCAAATGCCAAAAATCGGGTATTTCCCGCGCAAAGAAGCGATGGTTTGAATCGTCTCTGGCACATCCGTCGGATCCCCCGGTCCATTGGAGATAAATACCCCATCGGGTTTTAAGGAATCAATGGTCTCTTTTGTCGTGTTCCACGGAACAATGGTCACGCGGCAATCCCGTTTTAAGAGCGAGCGAACAATATTCTCTTTCATACCGCAATCAATAGCCACCGCATGGTATTGGGTGCTTTTTTCACCAACCTGTTCGATTTCTTTCCGGCTAACGCGAGAAACCGCATCCCTAGGCAAGACCGTTTCTTGTAATTTCTTAAGACCCTCTTCTAGGCTTGTGGATACATCGGTTAAAAGGGCTTTTCGACTTCCGAAATCACGAATCGAACGATTGAGCTTTCTGGTATCAATACCAGAAATACCTGCCACATCATAGCGTTTCATAACATCGCCTAAGGATTCTTCGCTACGGAAATTGGAAGGTTCCGGGTTGTACTCATGAACAACAAAGGCACCAATCGTTGGGGTTTTGGTTTCATAATCCTCTTTGGCCATCCCATAGTTTCCGATAAGCGGATAAGTCATCACAACCGCTTGATCGGTATAGGATGGGTCGGATAAGATTTCTTGATATCCCACCATTGATGTGTTAAAGACGATTTCCAGTACTTTTTCTTTTTGGGAACCAAACCCAAAGCCATAGTACTCCTGGCCGTCTTCCAATATGATTTTTGTGTCAGGATTATTTACCATGACACAAGCCTCATTTCTTGATTTCCGATAATCTTCTTTCAAAACGATCTTTCCGTGTATCTTTAGGAATGGAAGTAGGATACTTTCCATCAAAACACGCTTTACAAATGGACTTACCAGGAGCCAAATCTTCTAAATTCTCCACCGGCAAGAAGCCTAGAGAGTCCGCACCAATCATGGATGCAATTTCCGGTATAGAATGATGGCAAGCAATTAAGTTCTCTTGCGAGTCGATGTCTGTTCCATAATAACAGGGGAACAAAAACGGTGGTGCTGAGACGCGCATATGCACTTCCTTCGCTCCCGCATCGCGTAACAGGCGCACGATTCTTCCACTGGTGGTTCCACGCACAATGGAGTCATCAATTAAAACGACCCGTTTGCCTTTTACCACGTCTTCTACCGCCGACAATTTGATTTTCACTTGGTCTAACCGGTTATTCGGCGCGATAAAGGTACGACCCACGTACTTATTCTTAATCAGTCCAATCTCATAAGGGATCTGAGCCTCTTGGCTGTACCCTAGCGCGGCATCCAATCCCGAATCGGGGACACCAATCACAATGTCCGCTTCAACAGGGTGGGCTTTTGCCAAAACCTTTCCGGCACGCATTCTTGCTTCGTGTACCGAAACACCTTCGATAGAAGAATCCGGTCTTGCAAAATAAATGTATTCAAAAACGCAGAGTTTTTGTTCTTGTTTTTGACAATGATTTTTATTGGATTTCACTCCATCTTTGCTAAAGATGAGCATTTCTCCCGGTTCAACATCACGCACATAATCTGCTCCTACGGCATGGAGTGCTCAACTTTCTGATGCCACCACATAA
>JAGCZP010000070.1 GCA_017959985.1 Clostridia bacterium
AATTAAGGGTTTCTTATCTTTATCGTTGAACCATGATTCGAGATATGAATCAACCTTTCGTTTTAAATAAAACATCATATCACCTCTAATCCGCTTGTACGAGTGAATTATACATGATTCGTATAGGGACTGTCAACATTTTTAGAGCCATTTTTAAGAAAAAAACAACATTTTTAGAGCCACTTTTAAGAAATAAACAACATTTTTAGAGCCATTTTTTGAAAATGACAACATTTTTAAAGTTGTTAGCATCATTTTAAAAAATGTGGTTATCCCAAATTTATGGAATAACCACATAAATATTTATATTGCTTATCGCATCATACCAGGACCTTGGGGACCTCCAAAACCAAAACCTCCGTTTTGGTCAGGAGGACCGCCCATTCCTTCGCCTACACCACCAAAGTCTTGGTTGGTGAGTTCTGTGATGGTCTCTCCGTTAACGATAATTGTACCGCCAGTGTAAGAACCAGTTCCATCATAATCAAATGGATTTTGTGCGGTAATGGTAATAGTACCACCTGCAATTACCAAATCTCCATTGGCATCAATGGCATCGGTATCTCCTTGACCCATTTCAATGTTGATGGTTCCACCATTGATTTCTACTTTTACAGAATAATCTTTGGATTTGCTACCAGCATTAATACCATCATCCGAGGCTTTGATATTGATAGTGCCGTCATTGATTTTCACATAAGTAGCTTCAATACCTTCTGCTGCATCGACAGTAATGTTGCCGTTATTGATTTCAATCTTTCCATCGCCGTGAATAGCATCATCTTTGCTTAAAACGGTAATGTTTCCCTTTTGAATGGTTAAGTCTCCATTGGAATGAAGCCCATCGTCGACAGCATTGATATCTATTGTGCCATCTTCGATAAGGAGAGTGGTTCCGGCTTTAATACCTTTTGCGGAATCATCACTAGCCGTGCTGATTGTGGTGATTTTAAAGGTACCTGCTTTGATGGTTGCAGTGGTGGTAGCTTGAATGCCATCGTTATTGCTATTGATGGTGAAGGCTCCACCAGAGATTACCACAAATCCCTTATCCGTTTCTTCTTCATTTGTGGTTTTGATACCATCGCCACCGGCAGTAATGGTAAAGGAACCATCGGTGATTTCTACGCTGTCTTTCCCGCGAATACCATCGTCAGAAGCGTTGATTTCGTAATTACCTCCGTTAATGGTTAAACTGTCTTTGGAAACAATACCATCAAGATTGGAAGTAAGTTCTAAGCTACCGTCTCCTGAGAAGAACAAATCATCTTTGCTGAAAATAGCACCATCTAAATCGTCGGTCGTTGTCGCAGTAATGGTATTTTTCCCCTTTAAAACAATGGTGACTTTCCCAGCAGATTCTACATTAATGGCTGGACCGTTATCGTTTTTGATGGTTGCATCTTGTAAGGTTAGTTGTACATCTTCTTTTGTATTAATAACGATGGCTTCGTGCTCCCCAGTAACGGTATAGGAGCCACCTTTTGAGATGGTGGAGCCAGATACCGCAGAAGCGCTCTCTGTAGTGGCTACGGAATTGGCGGTGCTTTCAGTGGAGGTTGCTTTTTCAGAGATGTGTTTATAGTAAGCAATACCAAAACATGCTAAGAGAATGAGCGCAACGATGAGAAAAATAACAGCAAATAGGACATTGCGATTATCGGTTGTTTTCTCGGTTTCGTTCATAAGGATTGACACTCCCTTCATTTTTGAATCCGAAAGAATATAGTCCTAGGTATTGGTTGTTGATAAAGAACTGTACGTAACGTTCGCCCTCGTTGGTTGTTTTTGCAGCCTTTAATACATAGGCATCGCGTTTTTCTAGTCCAAAGAGAGAAAGAGGATTTTCTCGTTCGTTTCGACCGAGGGATTCTTTTTTTAAGGAGAGGGTATATTCTTCGTTTTGTTTTTTAATTTGAAGATCTGCCGCAGATTTTGTAAGGCGGCGAGGAGAATTGACGTGATTATCAAAGACTTCCAGTTCGACAGGTATCTTTTTCTTTTGAGGAGCATTGTCTTTGATTTGTACATTTAAGAGGGGATAGTTTGTGACAACAAGGTTATAGATTTTATAAGAATCTGTATTATAGAACATAACTTTTATAGCATTGGTTTTCTCTATGACCTCGTCGTTTAACTCTCCGCTTATCGCAATTTTATATTTTGCATTTGCAAAGGTATACGCAATGGAAGGGTTATATTTACTCGAATAGTCTACCACCGAATAGTAGAGGGTGCTATTTTGGCTGTCGATGAGCAAACTATTGTCGTTGAAGGTGATTTTTTGCAAATCCATATTCGTATCTAGTGTTTTACTAGATTGCAATTCATTCCATTCTTCGGTATTTACCACAACGTGATTGTACTTGGTGCTAGCACGGAAAAGAAGGAGACAAATAACCAGTAAAACGGCGAGTACCAGTAGGATTTGCAGCAGCCATTTTTTCTTCATATTAAATGATATCGTCTGCATCGTATTCGATTAACGAATACTTGCTAACTTTCTCATTACTAGATAATGCGCTTTTTAAACCTTCCATATTGCGTGTAGATAATTCAATGGCATAATCATATCCTTTGTTTGTGAAGTTTCTGGATTTAAACCGGTTGGAAATTTTCATTTCTTTAAAGAGATTTTGTAAATCCGATTCGATGTCTTCGTCACTGTGTAAAATGAGGACCAGAGGCTTTTTGCCAAAGGTGGTTTTTTCTAAAGCTAAGAGCACAACGGTGACTAAGAGGGATGTTAGTACACCGACTTCAAAGAGTTGGCATCCGCATACAATGCCGATGTAGACACTCCATAAGAGATAGAGCATATCCACCGGATCTTTTACGGCGGTACGGAAACGAATGATAGCTAAAGCACCGATAGTACCTAAGGTAATAATGATGTTCGATTGCAAGCAGAGAATAATGGTGGAAATAAAGAAGGGTAAGGCGGCAATGGTAATATTAAAGGATTTATTATAAAAAGATCGGTGGTAGACAAAACGGTAAATAAAGTATTCATAGATCGCTAAAATGAGGACCATCAG
>JAGCZP010000071.1 GCA_017959985.1 Clostridia bacterium
AATAACAAACACGTATGGAATCAAAAGAACTCTGTACAGCGATTGTGCAATCATTAGACAAACATAAAGGTGCCGATATTCAGGTTCTCTATATCAGCGACCTAACCTCCATCACCGATTACTTTGTCATTGTGGAAGGAACCAGTTCCACCCATGTGAAGAGTTTGAGTGATTATGTGGAAGTGGATATGGAAGAAAAAGGAATCCGTGTTCACCACAAAGAGGGCTACAATGGTTCTGCTTGGGTATTACTCGACTATGGAAATGTCGTGGTCCATGTTTTCCAACCGGAAGCCCGCGAGTATTACAACTTAGAACGACTATGGAAAGATGGCAAAGCCATTGACCTGTCCGAATTTGGTGTTTCCACCGATAACGCTTAAGAAAGAGATGAAAACCATGCAATACAATTTTGCCGAAGTCGAAGCCAAATGGCAAAAAATATGGGAGGAAAAGCAAACCTTTGCTGCCTCCGATGATCATTCCAAACCAAAATTCTATGCCCTTGTGGAATTTCCGTATCCCAGTGGAGCCGGTATGCACGTAGGACATATTAAAGCCTATTCCGGATTGGAAGTTGTGGCCAGAAAACGTCGTTTACAAGGCTACAACGTTCTCTTCCCTATCGGGTTTGACGCTTTTGGTCTTCCCACGGAAAACTATGCGATTAAAACCGGCATGCATCCTAGAAAAGTTACCGACATGAACATTGAAAAATTCACCGATCAATTAAAACATGTGGGCTTTTCCTTTGACTGGAGCCGTGTAATCGATACCACCGACGAAGACTATTATCGCTGGACGCAATGGATCTTCTTAAAGATGTTTGAAAAAGGCCTTGCCTTCCGTGACAAGACCTTGGTAAACTACTGCCCTAGCTGTAAAGTAGTATTATCCAACGAAGATTCCCAGGGTGGTAAATGTGATATTTGCCACAGCGAAATCGTTCAAAAGCCAAAAGATGTTTGGTACCTTCGTATCACCGAATACGCCGATAAATTGTTAGAAGGATTAAACGAAGTGGATTTCTTACCCAATATCCGTTTACAACAAGAAAACTGGATTGGAAAATCCACCGGTGCATTTGTCAACTTCGGTGTCAAAGGGACCGACGAGAAACTCCGCATTTACACCACCCGTCCGGATACCTTGTTTGGTGTCACCTTCATGGTATTAGCTCCCGAGCATCCCATTATTGAAAAATATGCCGATCGCATCGCCAATATGGATGCGATTAATGCTTACAAGGCCGAATGCGCCAAAAAAACCGAATTTGAACGTGCCCAACTTGTCAAAGATAAGACCGGTACCAAAATCGAAGGCCTTTGCGCCATTCACCCCTTAACCGGCGAAGAAATTCCACTCTATATTTCCGACTACGTTATGATGGGATACGGAACCGGTGCCATTATGGCCGTTCCTGCCCATGACGAACGGGACTATGACTTTGCTAAGTAGTTTGGTATTGACATTGTTGAAGTCATCAAGGGTGGCGATATCTCTAAAGAAGCCTATACCGGCGATGGCGAAATGGTCAACTCCGAATTTTTAAATGGATTTACCAACAAAAAAGACTCCATTCAAAAAATGATTGAAGTCTTACAAGAAAAAGGCCTTGGAGAAAAAGGCGTCCAATACAAAATGAAAGATTGGGCCTTCAACCGTCAACGCTATTGGGGCGAACCCATCCCGATTATTCACTGCCCACACTGCGGACTGGTGGCGGTTCCTTATGAGGAGCTTCCTCTCAGACTTCCCGAAATGTCTCAATTTGAGCCAGGAACCGATGGCGAAAGCCCTCTGGCAAAAGTAGATTCTTTTGTCAATTGCAAATGTCCAAAATGCGGTGGTGACGCCAAACGCGAAACCGATACCATGCCACAATGGGCTGGCTCTTCTTGGTACTTCTTACGTTACATTGACCCCAAAAATAATCAAGTCTTTGCAGACAAGGATGCATTAAAATACTGGATGCCCGTCGACTGGTATAACGGTGGTATGGAGCACGTAACCCGCCACTTAATCTACAGTCGTTTCTGGTACCGTTTCTTATACGATTTAGGAGAAGTTCCTTACATTGAGCCCTATCAAAAACGAACCGCCCAAGGTTTAATTTTGGGGCCTGACGGCGAAAAAATGAGCAAATCCAAAGGGAACGTTGTCGACCCCAACGAGGTTGTCAATGTATATGGCGCAGACGTTCTTCGTTTGTATGCCCTCTTTATGGGTGACTATGAGAAAGCGGCTCCTTGGTCAGAAAATGGCGTAAAAGGATGCAAACGTTTTGTGGATCGTATCTGGAACCTCTTAGAAATGGTGAAAGATGGCGATGGCTACTCTTCGGATTTAGAGGCAGCCTTCCATCGTACTATCAAAAAGGTTTCCGAAGATTATGAGACTTTAAAATACAACACCGCTATTGCAGCAATGATGACCCTTTTGAATGCTATTTACGATAAGGGTTCTATCACAAGAGGCGAACTTAAAACTTTCATTACCTTATTAAACCCCATTGCTCCTCATGTAACAGAGGAAATATGGCAACAAATGAGCTATGGTGGCATGCTCAACGAAACCAGTTGGCCCACCTATGACGAAGCCAAATGCGTAGAGAGCACTGTGGAAATTGTTGTGCAAGTCAATGGAAAGATTCGTGGACACCTTATGATTGAAACCGATGCTGAACAAGATGTGGTTTTGAACATGGCAAAAGCAGAAGAAAAAGTGGCGGCTGCCCTCGAAGGCAAAACCATTGTCAAAGAACTGTACATCAAAGGGAAACTCGTCAATATCGTTGTAAAATAACAAAAGAATCGCCAGGCGCTAAACCTGGCGATTTCTCATTTTAAAGTTATCTTACATCAAAAGGATCCGATGGCCCCAATGGTATATCCTCTAGTGTTTCATAGACGTGACAAATATACCGGCGCAAATGAAGAACATCTCGCATATCCACGCACTGGTCAATATTCACATCCCCATCAATCCTAAAATCATCCATATTATATGGTTGGCTATATCCAATAGAGATAAGACAACGAATCATATAAATGTCTTTCATATCAATAGAACCATCGCGCGTTGGATCACACCACTAGGGGTGATCTTGCAAGTATGCGGAAACATTAATGTCTGTCGTTTTCTCCGCAAAAACAGTTGTTGAGAA
>JAGCZP010000072.1 GCA_017959985.1 Clostridia bacterium
ACGACTGCTTTGGGCCGCAGTTACGGTAATTTCTGGAAGGGTGGCAAAAATGCTATCGGTAGGAAGAAGTAAGGATAAACGTTTCTCCTTTTCCATTTGCCGAAGTGACTCTAGTGTAACGCATTGGTCGAGGGTGTAGCCAGAAGCCATGGTACGTTTTAAGGAGGTCATAATGGCGCCGGTTTGTAACTGTTGTCCCAAATCGTGGCAAAGGCTTCGGATATACGTTCCTTTGGATACGTGACAAAAAAGGGTTCCTTCGCCGGTTTGCTCGTCATAAGATTCCAGCCGACAAGTGTAAACTTCGACGGTTTGTGGTTTTCTCTCAATTTCAATTCCCTGACGAGCCAAAGAATATAATCGCACCCCGTCTACTTTTTTTGCAGACATCATAGGGGGAATCTGGGTAATGGTTCCTTCAAACTGTTTGAGGGCGTTTAAAACATCCTGCTTTTTGGGATAGTGTTCGGTGATAGCCGTAACCGTTCCCCAAATATCTTGGGTGTCGCTTGTTTTTCCCAACTGGAAGGAAGCCAGATAGGATTTGTCATGGACTGGAAGGAAATTTAGTGCTTTGGTGGCGTTTCCACACAAGATGGGAAGAACACCGGTAGCCATCGGATCGAGGGTTCCGGCGTGACCGATTTTTTGGATACCTAAAAGACCTCGCAATACGGAACAGCAAAGGAAAGAGGTCATATTGGAGTCTTTATCCAGTAGGAGAACTCCGTTTTTGGATGGGTTATTCATCGTCATGTTCTTTTTCTACATCGGGGACCGATAAGCGGATGGCGTTTAATAGTTTTGCCATCGCCACATCCAAAGGTCCTTCTAAATTACAGCCAGCGGCTGCCACGTGTCCGCCACCGCCAAGACGTTTGGCAATGTTGCAAGCGTCTACGCTTGGGCCGGTACGGATACTGACTTTAAAACTACCAGTTTCCACTTCGCGCATGGTAATGCCGACCCACACCCCTTCAATTTGACGGGGGATGGAGGCAAGACCTTCCAAATCGTTTTCGCTGGCTTTTGCTTTTTTAATCATTTCTTTGGTGATGGCCATGATGGCGCAGCGACCATCCCAGTCATAACGCATGCTGGCAAGGGCCATCTGCTCTAAATCTAAACGACTTCTGGATTTAATATCAAAGTTGACACGATTGATATGGTGAAGACGAATGTTGAGCTTTAACAAATCGGCTGCCATTTGGTGGGTAAGGGAATCGGTGTTGGTGTATCGGAAACATCCTGTGTCGGTAGCAATACCAGTATACAGGGCTTCGGCAATGGAGGTGGTAATGGTAACGCCCATCTCTTGCAATAGCTCATAGATAATCATGGCACATGCGGCATAGTTTTTTAGATACAGGTTGTTGGCATAATGGGTGTTTGAGCCATGGTGATCAATGCATAGTTCAATGCGGGAGGCATACTCTTCTAAACCCTCTCCTAAAAGACGGGGGTCTGCCACATCCACGGCACACAAATGGGTTGGTTTAAACGTATCCCATGTGACAGCGGAAGTAAGGTATTCGTACTTGTTAGGGATAACATCCGAGCAGACAACTTGGACTTTTTTCCCAAGTTGCTTTAAGCCCTCTCCCAACGCATAGGCACTACCGATGGTATCTCCATCCGGATAGTTATGGGTTAGGATTAACCAATTATCTCCCTCCAGTAAACGAGCAATCGTTTCTTTTGAGGTGAGCTCTTTACAATTGTTGTTAACCATTGGATTCACCTTCTTTTCCAAGCAAGGTATTGAGTGTTTTGGAAATGTATGCACTGTATTCAATGGAATCGTCAGCCACGAAACGCAGCTCCGGTACGTGACGCAGTTTTAGAGAAGATCCTAAAGTGGTGCGCATATACCCGGAAGCGGATTTTAGTCCGGTTAGGGCTTCTTTTGCGGCTTCGATTCCGTTTAGGGAACTGATATAGACGGTCGCGTAGGACAAATCATTGCTGACCTCTACACGAACGATGCTTAGCATTCCGTTTTGAACACGGGGATCTTTAACCGTGCGAAGAATAGCGGTTAATTCTCTGGCGATATCTTCACTTTGTCGGTTGGCGCGATAACCTGCCATAGGGGTCCCTCCTTGTTAGGGTAATCGATTAGTCACGGTATTCTTCGATGATATAGGATTCGAGAATATCGCCTTCGTGAATATCGTTGAATTTCTCAAGACCGATACCACATTCGTAGCCTTGTGACACTTCTTTTTGGTCATCTTTAAAGCGTTTTAAGGAGCTCATTTGGTCGTCGGCAATGATGATACCATCCCGTACAACACGAATGAGATCGTTGCGACAGACTTTGCCGTCGGTAACATAACAACCACAGATTTGACCAACACCGGAAATCCGGTATACTTGACGAACCTCAACGCTACCATGGAGAACTTCTCTGGTTTTGGGCGCAAGCATACCTTTCATAGCGGTAGACACTTCTTCAATGCAGTCGTAGATGATACGGTACATACGCATATCCACATTGCTCCGCTCGGCCGCTTCAATGGCTAACGGTTCCGGACGGACGTTAAAGCCAACAATGATGGCATTGGAAGCATCCGCCAACATAACGTCGCTTTCGTTAACGGCACCAACTGCACCGTGAATGACGCGCACGCGTACTTCGTCGTTGCGTAGTTTTTCTAAGGATTGTTTGACGGCTTCCACAGAACCCATCACGTCCGCCATAACGATGATGCCAAGTTCTTTCATATCACCTTCGCGCATTTGATCAAACAAGTTGTCAAGGGTGACTTTCTTGTATTGGCTGAAGACTTCTTCTTTGGCGGATTGCTTTCTTTGTTCAACAAGCTCTCTGGCTAAACGCTCGTCGGAAACGGCGTTTACAGTATCGCCGGACTCGGGAACCGCATCCAATCCCATGATTTCTACGGGAACGGACGGACCGGCGGCGTTGATTTTCTTTCCGTTTTCATCGGTCATCGCACGGACACGACCGACGGCAGCACCAGCCACTACAATATCGCCGGAATGAAGGGTACCATTTTGCACCAAAATGGTGGCGATTGGTCCACGGCCTTTGTCTAAGCGAGCCTCGATAACGGTACCTTTGGCAGCACGATTGGGGTTGGCCTTTAATTCGCGCATTTCGGCAGCCAAAAGAACCATTTCCAATAACTTATCAATGTTTTGACCGGTTTTGGCAGAGACCGGGACGCAAATGACGTCACCGCCCCACTCTTCCGGAACCAATTCGTATTCGGTTAGTTGTTGTAAGATTCGATCCGGGTTGGCTTCGGGTTTATCCATTTTGTTGATGGCGACAATGATAGAAACGTTGGCTGCTTTGGCATGGTTGATAGCCTCAATGGTTTGGGGCATGATACCGTCATCGGCTGCCACAACTAAGATGGCAACGTCAGTAACTTGAGCACCACGGGCACGCATAGAGGTAAAGGCGGCGTGGCCAGGGGTGTCTAAGAAGGTAATGGATTGGCCGTTATAGCTGACGCGATAAGCACCGATGTGTTGGGTAATACCACCGGCTTCGCCGGAAACCACACTACTTTTGCGGATATAGTCCAAAATGGAAGTTTTACCGTGGTCAACGTGACCCATAACCACCACGACGGGGTCGCGGGATTCTAAGTTGGTATCGTCATCTTCACTATCGTCAATGATTTGTTCCTCAATGGTAACAACCACTTCGTGTTCCACTTTGACGTGGAATTCTTCGGCAACCAAATAGGCGGTATCAAAATCGATTTCCTCGTTCATGGAAACCATCATACCGAGACCCATGAGCTTTTTGATAACTTCGCCGGCCGTGGCTTTCATACGGGAAGCCAGTTCGGCAACCGAGATGGTGTCGCCGACTTCGATGGTCAATTGTTTCTTTTGCCGTTCGAGCTCAATACGACGGAGTCTCTCGGCTTCGGTTTCCCGTTTCTTTTGTGGTTTTCTATATTGTTGGGATTTTTGGGTAATCTTTTGTTTCTTCACGCCCTCTCCCACGCGGACACGGGAGGAATTTTGCGCAAGGTTATCAAAGTGCTCGTCGTATTTTCCGATGTCCACTTGTGGGGTTCTGGTATCAATGGTGCGACGTTCACGCACAACAGGCGCTTTGGGTTCGGAATGCTTTTTCTCCGGTTTCTTTTGTTGCACCATACCAGGCATACCGGGCTCGATAGTGATAGGAGCTTCTTTTTTTGCCTCTTTTTCTTTGGACTTTGGTTGCTCGGTGGTTTTTTCTTTCTTTGGCTTTGGCTCTGCTGCTGTGGCAAAGTAGGCATCAAAGTTTTCCACCGAATAGGTTTGGGTGAGACATTCAAAAATAAGATTTAATTCGTTGTCCGCGAGATTGCTAGCGGCTTTTTTGGCAGGTTGAATATGCTCGGCTAATAAATCAATGATTTCTTTATTGCCAAGATCAAAGTCTTTTGCGATTTCACTGACTTTAATTTTTTGTATCATAGCGATTCCTCCTTAATTTCAGGATTAAGTTTCTGGATGGCATCGGCGAATCCTTGATCACAAATGCAAAGGATTCCGACGGGTTTTTTTACGCCAATGGCACATCCAAGTTCGGTTTTGTCAAGGGACAAAGGCAGAAGAGAGATGCTAGGCACTTGAAACTGCCATTCCTTTTTGGTTTTTTCGGAAATATCTTTTGCACAAACAGCAAGAGTGGCTTTGTGTGCTTTGGCTGCTTTGATGGCAGCGTCAAATCCAACGGCTAAGCGACCGGCTCTTTTAGCAAGTCCTAACAGCCCTACTACTTTAGTCGAGTCCGTTGTTCAGCGCCTCCTCCAATTGTGTGTAAACTTCTTCCGGGATAGAAGCAGAAAAAGTTTTTTCAAGGCGTTTGGCTTTTTTGGCCGCCTGCAAACATTTTTTTTGAGGGCACAGGTAAGCACCGCGTCCTGGTTTGCGTCCGGTTGTGTCAAAAGAAATTTCGCCTTCGGGGGAGCGTACAATACGTGTAAGCTCTTTTTTTGGTTTCATTTCGTTACAACCTAAACATTTCCGCAAGGGAATCTTTTTTACTTGCACGTGAAACGCTCCTTTCTTATTTACTCTTCTGGGTCGCCTTCTCCATAGAAGCCACTTTCTGGACGGATATCAATTTTCCAACCAGTCAATTTGGCGGCAAGGCGGGCATTTTGTCCTTTGTTACCGATCGCTAAGGAAAGTTGCAAATCGGGAACGCTGACACGACAGGTTTTGGTGTTTTCATCATCAATTTCCACGTCGACAACTTTGGCAGGAGAGAGGGCGGCGGCAATAAATTCGACAGGATCTTCACTGTATTCTACAATGTCAATCTTTTCGCCACCGAGTTCTTCGGCAATGGTGTCAACACGGGAGTGGCGGGGTCCGATACAGGAACCAACGGCATCCACGTTTTCATCGCGGGCCGAGACCGCCAGTTTTGTACGGGAACCGGCTTCACGAGAAATGGCTTTGATTTCAACAGAACCATCATAGATTTCCGGAACTTCCATTTCAAATAGGCGTTTGACAAGGCCTGGGTGGGTACGGGAAATGAGGACACGAGGACCGCGTTCTCCTTCTCGAACATCGGCCACATAGACCTTGATAATATCGTTTTCACGAAGGAACTCACCAGGTATTTGTTCGTTCTTGGTTAAGACCGCTTCGGATTTTCCAATTTCTAAGGTTGCATTTCCAGAGACAGGATCCACGCGGGTAACTTTGGCGGAGACCAAGTCTTGGTTATGGCTTTGGAATTCGATTAATTGTTGCCCACGCTCGGCTTCACGAATTCCTTGACGAATGACATGCTTGGCGGTTTGGGCCGCAATGCGTCCGAATTGTTTGGTTTGTAGCGGAATGGATAACTCTTTTCCCACTTTTGCCCGTTTGTTAACCGCAAGGGCATCTTCTAGAGAAATTTCCGTATCGCGATTTTCCACTTCTTCCACAACCATCTTCTTTAAGATGACCGTGAATTCGGTGGTCTCAGGAGACATGGTGATGGTTAAATTGTCTTCTGCACCGTAGTCCCGTTTGACAGCAATGATAATGGCTGCCTTGATTTTTTCCAAAAGGTATTCTTCTGGAATGCCTTTTTCTTTTGCAAGCATACTGAGTGCTTCAAAAAAATCGGCGTTAAACTTGTCTTTTGCTCTCATTTTTTCTATCCTCCTCGCCATTTCGGCGTATTAAACTTCTTCGTTATCCCAGTCCGCTAATAAACGAACCGAGGATACATCTTTTTTCTCGAACACTTGCTCGGATTTATCTTCTAGCGTAATGGCAATTTGATTATTGTCTCCACGGACTAAAATACCGGCAAATTCTCGCTCGCCCTCTCTAGGACGGATGAGGGTCACCACAACCGCCTCGCCTTGACACTGTGCAAAGTGTTCGGGTCTCGTCAGTTCCCGTTCTAATCCTGGGGAGCACACTTCCAACGTGTACGATTGGGAAATGGGATCGGCTTCATCCAATAGGGGATTGATGAGACGGGTTAATGCCACACAATCGTTAATGTCCACGCCACCTTCTTTGTCAATAAAGAAGCGCAAATACCAAGTTGCCCCTTCTTTGACAAACCGGACATCCCATAAAGAAAGCCCTAGGGATTCGACCGATGGTTGGACGAGTGCTCGGCAACGTTCGACTGTGTTGCCACCTTTATTTTGTGATGCCATGGGAACCTCCTTGAGAAACATAAAAGAGCGGGTCACCCCACTCCTTTACTTGTGTGTTCTTCATTTACAAACGACAATATAGCACAAAGAAGGAAAAATGTCAAATATTTTCTTTATTTATTTTATTTATATAGAGAAACGTGGTGAGAATTCTTGAAAAGTTAGAAAGAAATGTGGTATACTAAACAATAGTTTAAGATTTGGAGGAACCTGTATGGCAAATGTAATTATTAGTGCAGATAGCACAGCGGATCTGGGAGAAGCATTGGTAAAAAAATATGCCATTTCGATTATTCCTGTTCACGTGGTTTTAGAAGACGTGGTGTACAGCGATGGGGTGGATATTACCCCGGATGCAATTTACAAAACGTATGGGGAGAAAAAAATCTTACCAAAGACTACCGCTATCAATATTGACGAATACACAAACTATTTTAAGTCCCTGACAGCGGATGGGGCTGCGGTGATTCATTTCTGCACCGGTTCCGGTATTTCTTCTTGTTGCCAAAATGCTATGATTGCCGCTCAAGATTTTGAAAACGTGTATGTGATTGATTCGAAAAACTTATCCACCGGTATTGGCCTTCAAATTCTCAACGCTGCTGAAAAAATCCAGCAAGGCATGTCGGCCAAAGAGGTCGCGGATAGCATGCAAGAAATTGTGGCAAAAACCGAAGCGAGTTTCTTTATCGACACGTTAGAGTTTCTCTATAAAGGCGGTCGTTGTTCGGCTTTGTCGGTGCTAGGGGCAAACCTTTTGAAAATCCGTCCATCTATCAAGGTGGATCCCACAACTGGTACCATGTCTATGGATAAAAAATTCCGCGGGACCTATGATACTTGCTTAGAAATGTATATTAGAGATAAGTTAGAAGGTCGTACGGATATTGATACCCACCGAGTGTTCATTACCCACGCGGGAGGATTAACCGAGGAAGACGAGCAAAAAGCTAAGGAAATGGTGCAACAGTATATGGATTTTGATGAAGTTCTCATTACCCATGCCGGTAGTACGATTTCCAGTCACTGTGGACCCAAAACACTCGGAGTTTTGTTTATCCGAAAATAATGGAGAGAAGCCGTTGATTTTCAGCGGCTTTTTATTTTGTAAAAAGGGCCATTTCTCCTAAAATTCTTGTTGTAAAAATACTACAAAAATGGTATACTTTTTTAGTTGAGTGAGTGAACGTAGAAAAGAGGATAATCATGGATAAAATTCAGATGAAAACTCCTTTAGTGGAGATGGATGGAGACGAGATGACTCGCATCCTCTGGCAGATGATTAAAGACAAATTATTGCTTCCCTTTGTGGATTTAAAAACGGAGTATTACGATTTGGGGTTAAAAAATCGGGATGCGACCGATGATGCGGTGACGGTGCAAGCGGCCGAAGCCATTAAAAAGTATGGCGTGGGCGTTAAATGTGCAACCATCACTCCCAATGCACAACGGGTAGAAGAATACAATCTCAAAAAAATGTGGAAAAGTCCTAATGGGACGATTCGTGCAATTTTGGATGGAACGGTTTTCCGTGCCCCTGTGTTGGTAGACGGAATTCATCCGACGGTTTCCACTTGGGAAAAACCCATTACGCTTGCCCGTCATGCGTATGGAGATATTTACAAAAATACCGAAATGAAAGCCCCTGCCGGTAGCAAAGCCGAATTATGTGTGACCACTGCTGATGGCAAGGAAACCCGTGCCCTCATTCATGA
Source organism: Clostridia bacterium (assembly GCA_017959985.1). Taxonomy (GTDB): domain Bacteria; phylum Bacillota; class Clostridia; order Oscillospirales; family Acutalibacteraceae; genus RGIG426. The sequence continues at coordinate 8,372 of JAGCZP010000072.1, forward strand.
TTTTGTGGGAGATGGGGTCATCATGGGTATGCATAACACAGACGATTCCATTCGCGGGTTCGCCAAAGCTTGTTTCCGTTTTGCACTGGATACCAAACAAGATTTGTGGTTTTCCACAAAAGATACCATTTCTAAGACCTATGACCATCATTTTAAAGATATTTTTAACGAACTCTATGAAACGGAATTCCGTGAGGAATTTGAGAAAGCGGGAATCACCTATTTTTATACGCTTATCGATGATGCGGTTGCCCGTGTGATTCGTTCCAAAGGTGGGTTCATTTGGGCGTGTAAAAACTATGACGGCGATGTAATGAGTGATATGGTAGCAACGGCATTTGGCTCTCTTGCCATGATGACCAGCGTGCTAGTTTCTCCGGACGGAAAATACGAATACGAAGCCGCTCACGGAACGGTAACTCGTCACTATTACCGCCATTTGAAAGGAGAAGAAACCTCCACCAACTCGGTGGCCACCATCTTTGCGTGGAGCGGAGCTCTTCGCAAGCGTGGCGAGATGGATAGTTTGCCACAATTAGTGGCGTTTGCGGATCGTTTAGAAAAAGCCACCATCCAAACCATTGAAACTGGTATTATGACCAAGGATTTGTATGGATTATCCACTTTAGAAGAAAAAAAAGCGGTCAATAGCGAAGAATTCTTAGACGCAATTGCCGAGCGCTTATAAACATTTTGGGTTATAAAAAACAATTCATATATTGAAAGGAAGATTTGTATGTCCATGTTAAACAAAAAAACCGTGGAAGATCTTGCCGTTGCAGGAAAACGCGTGTTGGTACGTTGTGATTTCAATGTGCCCCTTAAAAACGGAGTGATTACCGATGAAAACCGTATCGT
>JAGCZP010000073.1 GCA_017959985.1 Clostridia bacterium
AATTTCCGGTTTATGGTTATAGGGTAATTCCGTTAAATCAATGACCGATCCACAGCTTCCTGCTTTTTCATCCGACGCCCCGAAGATTACCCGATCAATACGGGAATTAATAATCGCGCCGGTACACATGGGACAGGGCTCTAAGGTCACATACAAGTCACACCCATGAAGCCGCCACCCTCCTAGCATTTTACAAGCGTTGTCGATAGCTTCGATTTCAGCATGTGCTAGCGCATTTTTATTCATTTCCCGGCGATTGCGACCGGTGCCTACCACCGCGTCTCCTTTGACAATAACCGCCCCTACAGGAACTTCTCCCTCTTGCGCGGCTTCTCTAGCCAAATTTAAAGCCAAATCCATGTATTTCTCATCCATAGAACAAACTCCACAGAGGAATCATGGCCTGTTCCTCAAAATACGAATAGAGATCCGACATGCTATCCACATCGCCAATGTTTGTAGTCAATAAGGTCGCAAAGGCCATTAAAACAATAAATGCGATGATAAGGGGTGAAAATAATGTGCTCTTCCAGCGTTCTTTTAGAGACAACAAATGTTGCCCGTTATCTCCCCAAGGCGTGGCGGCATGGTGAGGACGCATCCACAAAAGGGCTGCCCCCATGATACCGACGATTGCCAAGACGGCAAAATAAATGATGGAAACTTGCTCGCCAAATTCTTCAGTATGATTGATACATACGTATTCCAAAATAACCGCCATAGCGTTATTAAAAAAGTGCAGTATCATGGAGAATAAAATGTTTCCGGTTTTAAGGGCAATATAGCCAAGCATTAACCCTAACACAAAGGCAAAGGGGATTTGATAAAGGGTACCGTGTACCATGGCAAAAAGGATGGACGAGACCACCACCGCAATGGTATCTCCCGCAAACCGTAGTGACTGCATCACAAGTCCACGGAACATGATTTCTTCCAAAATAGCCGGCAATACGGCAATGATTAAAAAATTTAGTAGGAACGCCCGCACCGAGCCGTCTTGCATCTGGGGCATATCCGACGGTGCAATACCAATTTGTTCCATCAAATTTACAACAAACGTGCTCACATAATTTCCCACCACAATGGCCGAAGCGGAAAACATCAGTAGACTTAATCCATAGGAAGGTTTTACCCGTTTAACATAAATGGGGTGCACATCTCTTGATTTTAGATAGAAACGACACAAAAGCAATCCCAGTACAATGGGAATGGCTAGCATCAACACGTATTCTACCATATACATCAGTAAATAAGCTGTGCTGGTGGTATCCGTTAGAGAAGATTTGTCTCCGGTTATCGTCGAGCCAATGGTCAACGCTGCCACAAAAATACCAAAAACAATGGCCACAAAAAAGCTAGCGCCAATAAAGCCAAAACACACGAACCCCGCTAGGTTATTGTGTCGTTTTAGCTTTTCTTTTTCTTGGGATTGCATATAGGCAAACATTTGATAAGGATCCGGTTGGTAGTAAGGATAATAGGGTGGATAAGGGGGGACCCCCGGTTGTTGCCATTGATTTTGAGGTGGCATTTGCCAATCCATGGTTGTTCACTCCTCAATAAAACTCTATTTGCAAGTATACTCTTTTTTTGAAAAAACGCAAACTATCGATTCTTTAAAACGACCTGCTCGCATAGCATTTCTAAATCCGCATAATGAGAAATGGTGCCGGCCATTTTCCGAAATTCAGAAGCCCCTTGCATCCCTTTCATATACCAAGCGGTATGTTTGCGAGACTGGACCATTGCAACCTTTTCTCCTTTTTGCTCGATGGTCAAACGCACTTGTCTTAAAAGAATTTGCATTTTCTCTTCCACAGAAGGTTCTAAAAATGGTTTTCCTTCTAAAAATGCCTTAATCTCCGCAAAGACCCATGGTCTGCCTAAGGCACCGCGTCCGACCATTACCATGTCACAACCGGTGTGCTCGTACAGCGCCTTGGCAGAAGGTCCGTCAATAACGTCTCCGTTTCCCACAACCGGAATGGAAATTGCCTGTTTGACATCCCGAATACAGTCCCAGTCTACCGGAGGAGCATACATTTGATCTCGCGTTCTCCCGTGCACCGTCACCATAGACGCGCCGCCGCTCTCCAAAGCTTTGGCAACCTCCACAGCATTGACCTCATCTTTAGCATACCCTTTTCGGATTTTCGCCGTTACCGGAACCGGAACCACTTTCGTAATAGCGGATACGATTTTTTCGCAAAGCAATGGGTCCCGCATTAAGGCACTGCCGCAGTGATTCCCCGCGATTTTCGGGGCGGGGCATCCCATATTGATATCCACCCAATCTGGATGGACTAACTCGTAGGCGTCCAAAGCCGCTTTGGCCATAATATCCGGGTCATCCCCAAATAGCTGAATAGCACAAGGGCGTTCACTAGGCAAAATGGTAAGCAAT
>JAGCZP010000074.1 GCA_017959985.1 Clostridia bacterium
AAAAGTATTAGTGGGTAATGTGCTATAACAAACTTATGAGGAAAACACAAAAAGATTTTTTTATAAGTCTTAATTAGTCAAAAGAACAAAAGGACTTTAATTTGGTCACTCAGTTATCTGAGTGACCTTTCATTTATGGTGTTTGTCAATGGAATGAAACATTTGAAGAAAAGTGTGTAATGTGCTATACTTTTTATTTAGAGCGTTTAAAGAAAGGAGATTGACTGATGAAACCATTACCTTTATCGGATTATATTGCTTGCTTTTCAAAACAGAATATTCTCATAAAAGCAGATTTGGACACTTGTCAAACTCCTGTGGAATTCATTTCTTATGATTCTAGAAATGTAAAACCGGGAACGCTTTTTGTTTGCAAGGGTGCTCATTTTAAAGAGGAATATGGTCAATTTGCTTTAAAAAATGGAGCGATTGCCTTAGTGACAGAAAAGTCATTAGGAGATCCTTCAAAAGAGATTTTAGTTTCGGATATTCGCAAAGCCATTTCTCTTATTGCCGACACCTTTTATGGTGGTGTCCAAAAGGATATCTTTGCTATTGGTCTCACGGGTACAAAAGGAAAGAGTACGACAGCACAATACATTCGTGATTGCCTAAATCTGTATTTAGAATCTCAAGGGAAAAAAGATTGTGCGATTGTTTCTTCCATTGATACTTACGATGGAGTTCGTAATTTCCGTTCGCATATAACCACACCGGAACCCTTTGAATTGTTTAAAGCGGTGAACAATGCTGTCCAATCGGGGTTATCGCATGTAATTATGGAAGTCTCCAGCCAGGCATTAAAATATGGGCGCGTGGCAGGTCTTCATTATAAAATTGCGGCGTTTACCAACATAGGGGTGGATCATATTAGCCCCGTAGAACATAGCAGCTTTGAGGACTATTTTGCCTCTAAATGTAAAATCTTTGATATGTGTGATGTGGCAGTTATCAATGCAGATTCCGAGCATTTTCAAGAGATTTTCGAGTATGCTAAACCGCGTTGCCAAGTCATTACCTATGGTTCATCGGGAAATGCGACCATTCATTGTGAAAAAGTGGAAACAAGGAGAGACGGCACATTCTTCCAAGTGGCAGGTCCCGATTTTTGCGAAGAAATGTCCATTACCATGCCAGGAATTTTCAATGTTTCCAACGCCCTTTGTGCAATTGCCGTACTTCGTCAGTTACAAGTGCCAGTTACTTTCATAAAAGAAGGACTTCGTCACGCAACTGTCGATGGACGGATGGAATTATATTCCAGCTCCAATGGCAACGTGAAAGTGATTGTGGACTATGCGCATAATAAGCTGAGTTTTGACACCTTATACGAATCGGTCCGTAAGGAATATGCTGACCGAAAGATTATTACCGTTTTTGGATGCCCTGGGGACAAGGCAATTTTACGAAGAAAAGATATGGGCTCTTCTGCCAATGCCAACTCCGATTATATCTATGTAACCGAAGATGATCCCGGAGAAGAGGGCTTTGAAAAGATTGCCAAAGAGATTGAAGTGCACATTCCGGATTGTCCGTATGAAAAAGTGCAAGACAGGGGCGAAGCCATTCGCAAGGCGGTTACCGAGCACGGGGACGAAAAAACCATTGTTTTGATTCTAGGAAAAGGTCAAGAAAAGACCCAAAAACGGGGTACCGGACTGGAAGCTTATGCTTCTAATGCGGAGAATGCAAAGATTGCTTTGGGACTGTATAACAAACTCCATAAAGAGTAAAAAACAAAGGGAACCTCAAAAAGAGGTTCCTTATTTGTGTAAATATACAAATTCGAATGTATAAAAGAGTAATTTTTGCATAAAATTGCAGAAATATAAAAAATAATAGAATATTTATGCAAAAATAGGTTGACATTATGGTGTTCCCTACTTATAATAAGGAAAAAATGAAAAAAAGAGGGAGGAGTCTAATATGACAAAAGTCTTTGTGGATGGTTCTGCAGGAACGACAGGACTGAGAATTGTGGAACGTTTGCAAGAACGCAAGGATATTAGTTTAATCACCTTATCTGAAGCGTTGCGAAAGGATAGCCATGCTCGAAAAGAAGTCATGCATGAAGCGGATGTCATTTTTTTATGCCTCCCGGATGCCGCTGCCATGGAAGCGGTGGAGTTAGCAAAAACCGCCAAGGCGACTATTATTGATACGTCTACAGCACACCGCGTTCAAGATGGTTGGGCTTATGGGTTCCCGGAATTGACGGGAAATACAGAAGCCATCAAGGCTTCTAAATTCATTGCCAATCCAGGATGTCACGCTAGCGGATTTATTTCCTTAGTGGCTCCTTTGACGGAAGCTGGCATTCTTCCAAAAGACAGCGTGCTATCTTGCACATCGCTTACAGGGTATTCGGGTGGCGGAAAAAAGATGATTGCCCAATACGAAAATGAAAAAGAAACGTTATTAACAGCCCCGCGGATGTACGGATTAACACAAAACCACAAACACATTCCGGAAATGGTAAAATATGCCCACTTAGAAAAGGCTCCAGTGTTTTGCCCAGTGGTGGCTCCCTACTATGCGGGAATGCAAGTGACGGTTCCTCTATTGAAGGAACAAATTAAAGGATCTATCGAAGACATCAAAGAAATATACAAAAAATACTACCAAGGGAAATTGGTTTTCTTTGAAGATAACGCGGATGAAGAGGGGTTTTATTCGGCGATTTCGTTTGCAGGTAGAGATGATATGCAAATAAGTGTCTGCGGAAATGAAGACCGTATGGTTTTGGTTTCCCGGTTTGATAATTTAGGGAAGGGCGCGTCTGGTGCGGCTATCCAAAACATGAATTTGATTTTGGGATTGGACGAGGCCACTGGATTAACCTTTAAAGGAGAAACAACATGAACATAATTGAAGGCGGTGTTTGCGCCGCAAAAGGCTATAAGGCGACGGGTATTCACTGTGGGATCCGTAAGAATCGTTCCAAAAGAGATTTATCCCTTATTGTCAGTGAAGTACCGGCTTCTGCTGCGGCCGTGTATACCACCAATTTGGTAAAAGGCGCTCCGTTGCTAGTGACCAAAGAGCACTTGCAAAACGGACAAGCCCAAGCAATTATTTGCAATAGCGGTAATGCCAATACTTGTAACGCCAACGGAATTGAAATTGCCAAACAAATGGGACAACTGGTTGAAAAAGAGATGGGCATTGCGGCAAACGATGTTATTGTGGCGTCTACCGGTGTTATTGGTCTTCCTCTTAGCATTGATCCCATTGCCAAGGGAATGAAAAAACTGGTGGCTGGTTTACATACGGAAGGTAGTCATGAAGCTGCCGAAGGCATTATGACCACCGATACCAAAGAAAAATCCATTGCGGTGGAGTTTACCATTGATGGAAAAACCTGTAAGATGGGTGGAATTGCCAAAGGATCGGGAATGATTCATCCGGATATGGCGACTATGCTTGTGTTTATCACCACCGATGTGAGTATTTCTCCAACTATGCTACAAAAAGCCTTGTCGTCGGATATTACCAATACCTTTAATATGGTTTCGGTGGATGGGGATACCTCCACAAACGATATGGTTACGGTTTTGGCCAATGGTTTGGCTGGTAATGCAGAGATTACAGCAGAAGATGAAAACTATGCTAGCTTTATGAAAGCTCTCAACACGGTGACCGTTGGTCTTTGCCGTATGATTGCCGGAGATGGCGAAGGCGCTACCAAATTGCTAGAATGCAAGGTCAGTGGTGCTCCCACTTTGGATATTGCAAAAGCTTGCGCAAAGTCGGTTATTTGTTCTAGCCTTTTGAAAGCGGCTATGTTTGGCGCCGATGCTAACTGGGGAAGAGTTTTGTGTGCTCTTGGGTATAGCAAAGCGAAAATTGACGTAGAAAAAATTGATGTCTCTTTCCAAAGCGTAAAAGGTACCATTTTGGTTTGCAAAGATGGGGCAGGCGTTGACTTCTCCGAAGAAAAGGCGAAAGAGATTTTACTGGAAAAAGAAATTACAATTTTAGTGGATTTACACGACGGAGAGGAACAATCCACCGCATGGGGGTGCGATTTAACATATGAATACGTCAAAATTAACGGGGATTACAGAACCTAAGGAGGAAGAAGAAATGAATAAGTTTTCCAATGCAGATAGAGCAGAAGTGTTAACCCAAGCCCTTCCTTTCATTAAACGGTATAATGGGAAAGTGGTTGTCGTAAAATATGGCGGTAATGCCATGATTGATGAAACCTTAAAAGCCCAAGTGATGGAAGACGTGGTGCTGTTATGGTTAGTCGGTGTCAAAATTGTGTTATTGCACGGTGGTGGACCGGAAATCAGCGACATGATGAAAAAAATGGGAAAAGAATCGGTCTTTGTGGATGGCCTTCGTGTCACCGACAAAGAGACAGTGGATATTGTGCAAATGGTCTTAGCGGGTAAAATCAATAAGACCTTAGTCAATTTCTTAGAAACCCATGGAGGCACTGCCATTGGTGTTTCCGGAATGGATGGTCGTTTGATTGAAGCGAGTATCAAAGATGAGCGTTTAGGCTATGTGGGAGAAATTGAGAAAATCAATATCAAAACCGTTACCGACCTTTTAGAAAAAGGCTATATCCCGGTTATCTCTACTGTGGGATGCGATAAAGAAGGCAATTGCTATAACATTAACGCGGACACTGCTGCCGCGCACATTGCCGGAGCATTAAATGCGGAACGCCTCATTATGATGACCGACGTCGAAGGGATTTTAGAAGATAAAAACAAACCATTTAGTTTGATTCCCGAGATTACCGTATCCGATGCGGAAAAACTCATGCAATCCGGCATTATTTCCAGTGGGATGATTCCGAAAGTGGAGTGCTGCATTGAAGCCTTGCAACAAGGAGTCAAAAATGTGGTTATCATGGATGGTAGGGTACCCCATTCCATTTTGATGGAACTTCTTACCAATGAAGGCGCAGGTACCTTAATTAAAAAGGACGAAGAGAATGAATAATACATTTGAACTGGATAAGCAATATGTGGCGGGTACTTATAATCGGTTTCCAGTAGAGATTGTTTCTGGCAAAGGGTCTCTTTTGTACGGAAATGATCAAAAGGAATACATTGATATGGGGTCTGGAATCGCGGTAAATACCTTTGGTACAGCCGATGAAGAATGGATTGCGGCGGTTTCAGAACAACTTCACAAAGTTCAACATGCTTCCAATCTCTATTACACATCTCCTTGTGCCAAATTGGCCGAAGCCCTTTGTAAGCGTACAGGTTTCAAAAAAGTATTTTTCTCCAATTCCGGAGCAGAAGCTAACGAATGCGCTATCAAAGTGGCAAGAAAATACGCGGCAGAGAAAAAAGGATTGGAGTATGCGACCATTGTCACCTTACAAAATAGTTTCCATGGTCGTACACTCACCACATTGGCGGCAACTGGACAAGACCATTTTCATGAATTGTTTCAGCCGCTTACCCCAGGATTTGTTTCGGTGGAAGCCAACAATTGTGATGCCATCTTGGATGTTTTGAAAACCGAAAAAGTGGCAGCCATTATGGTGGAATGTGTCCAAGGAGAAGGTGGCGTGTTGCCCCTTAAAAAAGAGTATCTCCAATTTGTGGCCAATGTGTGTAAACAAGAAGATATTCTTTTGCTTGTGGACGAAGTC
>JAGCZP010000075.1 GCA_017959985.1 Clostridia bacterium
TAGAACGATAGATATCTAAGGCCTTGTCATTGCCATTTTCCACTTTGCCTTGTACCACTTTTAATTTTTCAGCAGGCGATAAGCTCTCATCCAATTGGATGCCGGCAAACGGAGCCAATTTGATGACGCCATCTTGCGAGAAGTATTTAACACCGCAGCCTTTATCACCGGACCATTCGTCCACCATGGCATCCTCTTGTAAGTCCACAGGAGCAAAGGCCAATTCGTTTAACCAACCGGTGATGTTTCCATCTTCATCCACATAACCAGCGGCTTCGGAAGTACCCATGGCAATACCAAGGATAGCATTTTTCTCTAAGCTCATAGCCCCAGCCAATGCGGTAACGTCACCGTCGTTTGCTACTTGCAAAGGAGCACCGATTTCACGAGCGGCACGGATATAAATATCTTTGACTTTCTCGTCAAACTTATCTTTCGGCACTTTCAAGAAGAGAGAGGCAACCATCGCGCGGTTATCCACATAAATACCAGCGGAAGAAACACCAATGGCATCCACACGAGGCATTTTGGAAGCGGCGGTCTTCATAGCCGTTAAGATGCCTTCATAATGGTAGTCAGGATCCGGATTGGTTTTTGGGAACCAAACCACTTCTTCCGAATACACGGATTTACCGTCAATAACGGCAGACACTTTACGGTCAGATCCACCGGCGTCAAAACCGATACGGCAACCGTCTAAATGACGGCCAATGGCTTGGGCACCAGATTTCTCTTTAGGAGCATCCTTCAAAGCGACGGAAACTACTTCAAAATCTTTTTCATAAACATTTGCCATAAAGTCGGCATCAAATTCACGGGCGCCACCTTTGACATAGGTGTTCGCAATGAATTTGCCAAGTTCTTCATCCCCGCAAACGTAAATTTTGTATCCACCGTACGCCCAGAGGAGCATTTTCACAGTGCGTTCTACGTACACTTTGTCCGCTTCAGCCATGGCAGCAGTGCCATGAATTTTGCAATGACGAACAGCGGTATAGCCTTGGTTGCGTTCTACAGCAATCGCAATTTCTTTTCCATTTTTCGCCGACTCTTCAAAAGCACGGCAGAAGGCAGCCATCGGAATGTATCCTTTGTCTAATACAGGAACATTTTTGATGTCTACGTTTAATCCATAAACCTGCATGTTTTTAACCTCCAAATTCGATTCTACACTAGGTTTTTTGCATGAAACATTTTACCACATTTTCTTTGCTCTTTACAAGGAAAATGATAGAGTATGCAAAAAAGCGGACCGTTTTTTACAGTCCGCTTTTGGTCCCTGCCAAAATATTAATTTTTAAGAAATCTTCCATAGAAAGTTGCTCCGCGCGAGCCGTTTGAGAAATGCCCGCTTTATCAAGAATTTCCTTGATTTGCTCCTTTTGGAGCCCAGAGACCTGCAAAGCATTCACAAGGGTTTTTCGGCGCTGTCCGAAAGCCGCTTTAATGAGAGAAAACAATCGTTTTTCCTCTTCTTTTTCAAGGGGTAATTCCTTTTTCGGTTTGAGACGAATCACCATACTATCCACTTTGGGAGAAGGCATAAAACTACCTCTAGAAACCGAAAAAAGCTTTTCCACTTCAGCATAATACTGAACGGCCAATGTCACAGCCCCACACTCTCTTGTGCCGGGTTTCGCACAAAGGCGTTCTGCTGCCTCCTTTTGTACCATTACCGTGATGCATTCTGCCGGCACACGGCTTTCTAGCAAATACATAATCACCGGAGAGGTAATGTAATAGGGAAGATTGGCGCAAATCGCCACCGGTCTGTCCCCAAACTCTTCTTGCAAAAGCGTTGTCAAATCGGTTTTCAAGACATCCCCATGAATCACTTTCACGTTATCCTGTTCGGCCAGTGTTTCTTCTAATACCGGCAACAGTCTAGCATCCAGTTCCAAAGCAACTACCTTATCCGCTAAATGCGCCAGTTCTCTTGTCAAAACACCGCATCCAGGTCCGACTTCCAACGCGCCCCACTCTTTTGTCAGTCCGCAAGCTTCTGCCATTCGCGGGCAAACCGTGGGATTGGTTAAGAAGTTTTGTCCTAAAGCTTTAGAAAAATGAAATCCATGCTTTTGTAAAACCGATTTCATATAGCCAATATCGGTTAATGCTTCCATAAAAAACCTCACGATTTCTGTTGACGAAGGGTTTTAAAAAAGGTGGATAATTCCCTTGCACATTCCCCTTTTTTGACACCAGCAATAATTTCCGGTTTATGGTTATAGGGTAA